>JAYGDV010000174.1:0-9266 GCA_046582735.1 Planctomycetota bacterium | reverse complement strand
GCTTATAGCATGGTACAGTGCGAGTATTTATTGCTGACAGATTCATTGACATGAGAGAGGTGTCACTGGACTAAAATCTGTAAGTTGGTTGAGGAGTTGAAGGATAGCGATCCAACCCTCTTCGAAGAGGCTCGCCTGCAGCCGCTGGGCGACACCCAGCGCCGTTACATTGTGATGACCAGGGTTCGGCAGGAAGAAAAGCAGGAAGAAGGCGCAACTGCTTCTGTCAACGAGGACAAGGCTGCAGAGGCTGCCGAGCGGGTCCGCGACAAGCTGAGCGCGAAGCTCGCCGGGATGCTTGTTCCTGCGCCCTTCAAGATGGCCTGGGCGGATGATTCCGATGCAACCTCGGGAAAGAGGGTTCTTACCGTTAACGTGAATCTCGAATCCCTGGGCGACACTGAAATCAAAAAGGACGATTTTCAGAAAGAGCTCAACCTCGCCCTGGCCGATGATGCTGAAGACTTCAAGGGCTTGAAGGTCGAGGAGTGCAACCCGGCCGCCGCGGCGAGTCCCGGTGCTTCCACGACCAGTTTCGATTTGAAGTTTGCCGCGTTCGTTCCCCGGGAAAATGGCCAGCCCAGCCGTGAACAGGCTGAAGCCGCCGTCCGCGGAGCCTTCAAGAAAAAGGGCGTGGAAGACCTCTGTATACTTTCAGAGCCGTTCTTCACGACAGCTACTGTTGGTGCAACGGTTTCCGCCGACCTGCAGCAGAAGGCGATTGTCGCCTTCTTTATCTCGATTCTCAGCATCATCTTCTACGTTTCACTGCGTTTCGAATTCTATTTTGGCCTGGCTGCCATCGCCGCCCTCCTGCACGATGTGCTGATCAGTATCGGTATCATTGCCCTGGTCGACCAGTTCTTCCCGGACTACTCGATCAAGATCAACCTGCCGGAGATCGCGGCGCTGCTGACGATCGTCGGGTACTCGATCAATGACACGATTGTTGTCTTTGACCGGATTCGTGAAAACCTGAAGATCTATGGCAAGAACAAGCTGTCCTTCAGGGAATGCGTCGATCTCAGCATCAACCAGACCCTGAGTCGTACCCTCCTGACATCGGTGACGACGCTCATGACGGTCTGTTCACTCCTTTTCCTGGGAGGAGAGGCCATCAGGGGGTTTGCCTTTACGTTCATGATAGGCCTGATCGCTGGAACCTATTCCTCGGTATTTATTGCCAGTCCCATCCTGATCATGCTCCGCCAGCGGGCTCTGCTGCGTAAGGAAGAGCTTGCAAAGGCCTGAAAACAACGCAAAGTCGTGAAAATCGCAGAGGAACCCGGGTTAACCCGGGTTCCTCTTGTTATTTACGGATTTCTCTGTTGACCTCAAGTTCCGCTAAAGTTTTAATCTTTTCACAGACCCCGGCTACCGTGCCTTTCAGGGGAGGGGAGTTCCCCAGGGTTCAGGGGGTCTGTTTGTGAAGAGCAAGTTTTCAGAAGAAAAGAAGTCGGAGGGAAAGATGGCTAATAGCACCAAGATTGCCATCGTAGGATTGATGATCCTGCTGGTGGTGGTGGCGAAGTACGTCAAGACCGGAGCCCCGGTCAATGAAGGTTCTGCAAGAGGAGTTACCGCCCTGGATGCAGGCATCCAGGCGGAGAATCCAGGCCAGGTACAGTCGCGGTCCGGGCTGGATACTTTGCCGCGCATGCCGGCAACGCGGATCTCCTCCTCCAATGGTGGGAATTTTTCTCCCATACAGCCTGCTGTGGGCGCTGAACTTGCTCCGGAAGCAACTGCCCCTGCAGCGACTGCGATTGGGCAACCGGGGGGCGAACCTGTTCTGCCGCCGGAGTCAGAGACCCTGAGGGAAAGGATTGCACTTGCCCAGCCGACTGAGGAAAACACAGCAGACCCAGCTACGGAACCTCGTTCTGATCCGGTGCGGATCAATTCGGCAAATCTGCCTTCCACCGAGCCAGGGCAGAGTGCTCCGGCTGTGACGGAAACCCCGAGTGGTTTTCCGCGCAAGCACACCATCAAGTCCGGAGAGAGCTGGTGGAGCCTTGCTGAGAGCTATTATGGCAAGGGCTGGCTCCATCCGACGATTTCCGCTGCGAACAAGGGTATCAAGTTTCATCCGGGAAAACAGGTGACCATTCCTGCTCCTCCCCCTGGAGCAAAAATCGCGGTGAAGGCGCAGGGAACTGCAGGCAGCCCGGAGAAGAAAGCCCCTGTTGCCAGTGCAGTGAAGCCGGAACCAGGATCTGTTCCGGCACCTTCAGCGACTCCCGCAGTCACACCATCTGCTCCAAAAGGGACACCCGGGTTCTATACTGTAAAATCTGGAGACTCCCTCATGCAGATTTCCGAGGATCAGCTCGGCAGCACAAGACATGTGGATAAGCTGAAGAATGCCAACAAGCACCTCGATCTTGACTTTCTTGACCTGACTGTAGGAACCCGCCTGCGACTTCCGGGAATTTGATCAGCAACTGATCAACAGCAGGCGTTCCAGGCGGAAGGAAGATGGCCAGGGACAGGTAGTAGACGAAGGGAGAATCAATACTCTTCGTTGTTCTTCTTGACGCCCAGCACCTTGCGATAGACGTTCTCGCGATAGTAGGGGTCTTCCTTCATGGCGGTAATGGCGGCCTCAAGCAGCTTCTGTTGCTCGTCAAGGCGCTCATCCTTGGCCTTCAATTCAGACTCGGTACGGCTCAGGCTGCGAAATTTCACGGCCCTTGGCGGCAGAACAAGCAGGGCAACCGTGATTCCCACCAGGGCGATTACAGCGAACCAGTAAACCTCCTGCCAGAAAACTCCTCCTCTAGCCGATCCCATAAACCGCTCCTTCCGCCAGTTTCTCTTCAATTCTCAGCAGCTGGTTGTACTTGGCGACCCTGTCACTGCGGCAGGGGGCGCCTGTTTTGATCAGTCCCGCTTCGGTCGCCACCGCCAGGTCTGCAATGAAAGAGTCCTCGGTTTCTCCTGAGCGATGAGAGATGATGTTCTTGAAGCCATTCTCTCTCGCGAGGTCGATCGCATCGAGTGTTTCAGAAACGCTGCCGATCTGGTTCAGCTTGATAAGGATCGCATTGGCCGATTTCTCTTCAATACCGCGCTGCAGTCTCGTGATATTGGTTACAAACAGATCGTCACCGACCAGGCTGATCTTGTCTCCCAGCGCGGCAGTCATTTTCTGCCAGGCCTCCCAGTCATTTTCATCCAGCGGGTCTTCAATCGAGAAGATGGGATAGCGGTCGACCAATTGTGCGTAGAAATCGATGATCTCATCAGCATCGAGGTTTCGTCCTTCACCGGTAAGCTCGTATTGCCCGGTCTCCTTGTTGAAGAATTCCGAGGCGGCGACATCCAGCGAGATCTGTACATCCTCGCCAGGTTTGTATCCGGCGAGCTCGACAGCCTCGAGGATAATCGTCACAGCTTCTTCGTTGGACCCGAGGTTGGGAGCGAAGCCGCCTTCATCTCCAACCGCGGTGCTGAGGCTTCTAGATGAAAGGACCTTCTTGAGATGATGATAGATCTCAGACCCCATTCTCATCGCATCGGTAAAGCTCTCTGCCCCCGAAGGCAGGATCATGAATTCCTGGACGTCGACGTTATTGTCCGCATGCTCACCCCCGTTGATGATATTCATCATCGGGCAGGGGAGCCTGCTGGAGGTTTCGCTGCCAAGGTGTACGTAAAGCGGAAGGCCTGCTGAAGCCGCGGCTGCTCGCGCCACCGCCATTGAAACGCCGAGAATGGCATTGGCTCCGAGGCGTTTTTTCCCATCGGTCCCGTCGAGCTCGAGCATGACCTCATCGACCGAACGTTGTTCTGCCGCATCTTTGCCGGCAAGAGCCTGCCGTATTTCCCCGTTGATATTGGCTACGGCCTGAAGAACGCCTTTGCCCATATACTCCGATCCGCCATCGCGGAGTTCGAGGGCTTCGTGTTCACCTGTGGAGGCTCCGGAGGGAACGGCAGCTCTTCCGGTTGATCCATCGCTGAGTGCGACATCCACCTCTACCGTGGGGTTTCCCCGTGAGTCAAAAACCTGCCGCCCCTGTACATGCTCTATTCTGGTATTGCTTTGTGATTCCATTGTGTCTATGCTACTTGGCCGATGTCCTTTGTTTGCAAGGGCTTGTAACTAAGCTGCCAGTGCCTGTCAACCCTGTTTGGGGGGTTTGTATCTCCCGGGGAGTGAGAGGTTTGCCTCCCGGCCTGGATGACCCGGTCGATAGCGACAATAATTAAGTTGTAAGACTAATAATTTCTTATACTTAAGTTATTTTCTCCAGTTTAGATTTGTTGCGGAGGCCAAAATCTGCAGGGGGAAAATTTTCTGCAGGTGATGGAGCCACGAATACCGGGGTGGGGCTTTCAGCCAGACTTTCCTGGAGACTCAAGCCAGTCATTTAAAGAGCGCAAGTCCTTTAATGGAACAACCTTCAGCAGCATCTACTGACCCCGGGACAGCGGCCTCAAAGCAGGCTTCCAGCCCCCATCCGGAGGAGCTGGTGAGTTTCGACCAGGCCTATTTTGCTCCCTGGGGCAAAAGGGAGCTCCTGACCTGGTCGCTGAGGTGTGGCACAGCCCTGGCGGCAAGTCTGCTCCTGGGCTGGTTCTACTCCAGCTGGTTTGCTGTCGGGAGCGCACTGATTGTTCCTTTCTGGGCATTCATGGTACTGTTTTTCCGCAATCCTTCCCGGACGATCACAGCCGATGCAGGTGTGCTGGTGTCTCCGGCTGATGGCACTGTCTGGGATATTGGTGAGGTCGACGAACAGGAATACATCGAAGGCAGATGCCTGAGGATCGGTATCTTCCTGTCGATTTTCAACGTTCATGTCAACCGGGCTCCCTGCGCAGGCGAGATCGAATGGCTGAGCCACAAGGAGGGGGGATTTGCCGATGCCCGTTCTGAAACGGCAGCGCTATCCAATGAGAACAACTCGATTGGCATGAGGATCAGTGAGAGCGAGGCAGCCGGGGTCCCCCTGGTGTTGAAGCAGGTGTCGGGAGCTGTGGCAAGGAGGATTATCTGCCCCCTGGAGCAGAAGGATCGTGTGACCAGGGGTGGTTTGATCGGTATGATTAAATACGGTTCGCGCACGGAGATCATCATTCCGCTGGAGGCGGGGTTCCAGCCCGAAGTGGCTGTGAAAGACAAGGTGTGCGGAGGAGTCACGATACTCGGCCGGTTCGAAAGAACCGACGAAGGCAAAACAGAGGGTTGATCTGATGGAATTGCGCCCGGGAAGCCTGTTCGCCAACCTGCTGACGATCGGCAACGGTGTCTGTGGGTTTGCTGCACTGGTAGAGCTCAGCAAGGTTGTTGAGCCGCTCTCCGCTGAGCTCCTCGAAAGTAATACCCGCCACCAGATGGTCGCCGGCTACCTGGTCCTGCTCGGCATGCTGTTCGATGCTTTCGATGGCAAGGTTGCGAGGATGGTGAAGGGTTCAACGGAGCTTGGGGCGCAGCTTGATTCCCTCTGTGACCTGGTGACCTTCGGAGTGGTCCCCGCCTTCATGATTGTGCAGATGAACCTGGGTGGTGATCCACGCTGGGTGCATATGGTGTGGTTCCTTTCGCTGGCATATTTTCTCGGAGCGTTGTTGAGGCTGGCCAGGTTCAACGTTGAGAATTCTCCGGAGGAAGAAGCACACCTCTGTTTCAAGGGGTTGCCCTCACCTGCGGCAGCGGGTTGTGTGGCGTCACTGGTGATCTTCCAGGCTTATGTCCTCCAGGCCAGGCAGGCCGAGTTCATTTGGTTCCGGCAACTCGGCGTGCTGGAAGATATGCAGGAACTGGCGGGGTCCATTACCTACATCATGCCATTCCTGGCGATTTTCCTGGGGTTTACAATGGTCTCCAGCAGGCTGAAGTTTGAACACATCGGGTCCCGGATTTTCGCTGCGGCTCATTCCTGGGAATTTTTCGTATCCCTCATTTTCGCTGCGGTACTCCTGGCGGTCGTTCCAGAGGTGTTTCTTCCTATTGCTTTTGTCGGATACCTCATCTGGACGCCGGTGAAATTCATTTTTCGCCTGGTCTTTTTTGGGCGCAGCGGGCGTTCTGAACGCGAGGAAGAGCCCGAGGCACTGCAGCGGGGCTGAAGGAAGATGGCAGAAGAAGAACTGCCCCCAGGTGGCAAGGTATCAGTTTTCCTGGGGCTGGGATCCAATCTGGGTGATCGCCGCGGCTTCATAGAAAAGGCTGCCTCCATGATTGCTGAGGTCGAGGGAGTTGAATGGAAGGGCCTTTCCGGCCTGCTCGAGACCGATCCTGTCGGAGGGCCTCCACAGGGAGATTACCTCAATGCCGCCGGCGAGCTTGCTACCACTCTTTCGTGCCGTGAGCTCTTCGGGAATCTCCAGCAAATCGAGACGAAGCTGGGGCGGGTACGGAAGGTTCTGAACGGCCCCCGTACCATTGACCTGGATATTCTCCTTTTTGGCGATTCGGTTATCGAGGAGGGCGATCTGCTCGTGCCCCATCCCCGTATGTGTGAGCGCTCCTTTGTTCTCGAGCCGCTTTGTGAAATTGCTCCGGGCCTGGTTCACCCTTGCGAGGGAAAGACCATCGCACAATTGCTCGAGGACCTGCGCGAAAAAGGAGCAGGGTCAGTTTCCTCTCACGATGAACGGAGTGAGACGTGAAAATCCTGAAACATTCAGCCGAGGTGAGCCAATGGTGCGAGGCCTACCGGAAGGCGTCAATCAGCCTCGGACTTGTTCCGACCCTTGGAGGACTGCACGAGGGACATCTGTCACTGGTCCGCCAGGCACGGCTGGAATGTGACAGGGTATTGGTGAGTATTTACCTGAATCCATCGCAGTTTGACTCAGCCGGGGATCTTGAAGGATATCCAGCTGATCTCCAGGCGGATCTCGAGGCTTGCAGGCAGGCGGGAGTGGATATCGTATTTCTGGGTGAGCAGGAGGAGTTCCTGCCCGAGGGCTTCCAGTCCTGGGTTTTCGTCGAGAAGTTGACGGAGCGCTTATGCGGAGCAGGGCGGCCCGGCCATTTCAGAGGAGTCTGTACCGTCGTTACCCAATTGCTTCATGTGGTAAGGCCCCGGCGGGCCTATTTCGGATTGAAGGATTTTCAGCAGGCCAAGGTCATCTCCCGGATGGTGGGCGACCTGCTGTTTGATGTCGAACTTTGCCTGATGCCGACGGTGCGCTCTGAGGATGGGCTTGCGGTCAGCTCGAGAAACAGGCGGCTCGCCACGGCTGAGCGAAATCAGGCCGCCGCTATCGGTAAGTCGCTGCAGGGAGCCAGCGAGTTGCTTGCCGCGGGGGAGACATCGGTGGCTGTTTTGAAAGAATATATGACAGGCATGCTGGACAAGGCCACGGGCTGCAGGGTGGAGTATGCGGAGGTCCTTGCGGCCTCTTCGCTTGAAGAGTTCCCGGAAGGCAAGGTGAGCGTTTCCGCAGAAGGTGTTCTGCTGGCTGTTGCAGTCTGGTTTGGAGAGGTGAGGTTGATCGACAATACCCGGTTCTCCCCTGCAAGCGAAGTAGACGAGGTCAATCTTGGAACACAGGGAGGGAGTTGAGCGGGCAGCAGGCCTGCGGCTTGGATCTCGATGGAAGTGACCCGCAATGAAAAGGGCGTGTTTGTGCGCACCCCGGCCAAGCTGAATCTCTTCCTTGATGTAGGCGCGCCGGGATCCGATGGATACCATCCGATCGACAGTATCTTCCAGGCGGTTTCCCTTTTTGACGAACTCGATTTCGTCCCTGCAGGGGTGCCTGGTATCGAGTTGCAGGAAGAAGGAATTGAAGCCGGCGAGGAGAACATCGTCCACCGTGCAGCCAGCAGGTTGCGCGAAGAGGTGGGCGGTAGCTTTCCATCGGGTGTCAGGATCTCTCTGCGGAAATCTATTCCATGTGCTGCCGGGCTTGGGGGAGGCTCCAGCGATGCGGCGGCGACGCTCTTCGCACTCAGGGAGTTGTGGGATCTGCCGGTCGATTCCAGCCGCCTGTTAAAAATCGGTGAAGAGCTGGGGCTGATGTTCCCTTCTTCTTTTTTGGCGGGACTGCAAGGTGCCAGGGCAAGGGAGAGATTGTCACTCCGCTGGAGGGGGCCCCTCGCGGAGGGGACCTTCACTATGTTCTTGTTTGTCCACCGGTGGAGGCATCCACCCGGAAGGTCTACGAGGCTTTCGATGCAGCTCCAACAATGGGTGATATGAACTTGACTCTTCAAAGTCCTATAGATAGCATCCCCCCGTCCTCTATTGTTGAAGGACTTTTAAATGGTGAGTTACTGTTTAACCGCCTTGAGGCGGTAGCCTGTGAGCTCTTTACTGAGCTCGTTGAAATAAGAGACCTGCTTGACGCGGAAGGGTTCCGCGGGTCTATGATGTCAGGCAGTGGTTCTACTTTTTTCGGGTTATGCAGTAGCGCCGTTGAGGCCTCTTCGATTGCGGACAATATCAAGGGTAAGGTGCCCATTGGCACCAGGGTTTTGACTACAGTTAATGTGCCGGGCTGGTCCGAAATATTCGGACTGTAGCCCGCATCTCCTGCGTTTCGTCTGAGGATCTGCCACCACGGGTTCTGGCTGCACTGTTTCAGGTGCGTCTTTCCGTGTTGTGGTGATTTTTCCGGCGTTAGTGAGGGCTGTATAGTTTCAATTAAAGGGATACTGCCTGATGGAGATCACTGAAATTAGGATCAAGCTGGTTGAATCCAGCAGTGACAAGCTGCGCGCTTTCTGCAGTATCACAATCGATGATTGTTTTGTTATCCGCGACCTGAAGATTATCGACGGCACCAAGGGCGCCTTCGTAGCTATGCCGAGTCGCAAGCTGACCACTCGTTGCAGGCGCTGCTCCTGTAAAAACCAGACTCGTGCGAAGTTCTGTAACGAGTGTGGATCCAAGATCCCCCAGGGTGGTTCGAGTGAAGATGACAGCAGGGCCAAACTGCATGCCGATATAGCTCACCCGATCAATTCTGAGTGCAGGGAAAGGCTCCAGAGTCAGGTGCTTGAAGAGTTTTATGCCGAGCTTGAAGGTTCCGAAGAGGCGGACTACGAGTCAAACGCCCAAGAAACAGGAAAGTCGGAATACATCGAAGATGAAGAAGATGAGGGTGAGGGTGAGGAGCAGTACGAAGAGAACGAAGAGAACGAAGAGGAATACGAGGAAGAGGATGAAGCTTCGGAGGAAGAGGGCGATTACGAGGAAGAGGATGAAGCTTCGGAGGAAGAGGGCGAAGCTTCGGAGGAAGAGGGCGATTACGAGGAAGAGGATGAAGCTTCGGAGGAAGAGGGCGATTACGACGACGAGGAG
>JAYGDV010000159.1:0-9451 GCA_046582735.1 Planctomycetota bacterium | reverse complement strand
GACCGGAGCCCGCTTCGGCCCTTCGCATTACCTGGCCATCGAGGCGGAGGATGAAACCGGCGATGAAGTGCTGGTGACGGTTACAGTCGATCGAGAGAACGGTGCGCCGATCGTCATCGGCCCACAGGCGCCGGGGCGTATCCCCCTGGTGGTGCGAGTCGATGGGATTTACCGGGTGACGGTGGTGGCGGATGATTCCAGCCGTTGCGAAGACGCAGCGGAGGACAGCACCTGCCGGGCAGTCTTCGGTCTCGGTGTTAAGGTCCCCTCGGAGGATTGCGACAATGGTGAGGATGATGACCTTGATGGTTTTGTTGATTGCGAAGATCCCGATTGCGAGAAGGCGAGCTCCTGCCAGGGAGGTGGTGGCCCGATCTTTCGCCGCGGTGACCCGGATGACAATGGCGCCATCCAGTTGACCGACGGGATCTTTATCCTGAATTTCCTGTTTCTCGGGGGGGCGGAGCCGCCCTGCTCAGATGCAGCCGATGCGGACGACAATGGAGCGATCCAGCTGACCGATGGGATCCTGATCCTGAACTTTCTCTTCCTCGGCGGCGATTCGATTCCGGCTCCCTTTCCGGAGTGTGGTGGCGATCCGGGTGAGGACCCCCTCGGGTGCGAGGGATATGGCCATTGCCCCTGAGCGGGTTGCGGGGAGCTCTCGGCGGACCTTCACGAGGGGTAGCCCCGGCTCAGCCGATGATTTCCTTCACGACGCGGGACTCTTCGACCCCGGTCAGCTTCTGGTTGAGGCCCTGGTACTGGAAGGTCAGTCGATGATGGTCCACACCAAGCAGGTGGAGCATGGTGGCATGGAGGTCACGTACATGGACGGGGTTCTCAGCGACGTTGTAGCTGAAGTCATCGGTCTTGCCGTAGTGCATGCCGCCCTTGATTCCTCCTCCGGCGAGCCAGCCTGAGAAGCAGCGCGGATGATGGTCGCGTCCGTAATTGTCGCGCCCGATGTTGCCCTGGCCGTAGACTGTGCGGCCGAATTCCCCGGCAAAGACCACCAGGGTATCTTCGAGCAGCCCACGGGACTTGAGGTCTTTGAGCAGGGCCGCGGTCGGCTGGTCGACATCCTTGCATTGTCCTCTCATATTGGCCGGGAGGGAGGAATGATGATCCCAGCCGCGGTGGAAGAGCTGGACGAAGCGGACATCTCTTTCAGCCATTCTCCGGGCGAGCAGGCAATTGCGGGCGTAGGAGCCCGGCTTGTGGACCTCGGGGCCGTACATTTCGAGGACCTCCTTCGGCTCCTTTGAGATGTCCGTCAGCTCCGGAACCGATGACTGCATGCGGAATGCCATCTCCTGCTGGGCGATGGTTGTCTCGATCTCCGGATCGCCGATTTCCCCAAGGTGTTTTTTGTTCAGCTTGCCGAGCGAATCGAGCATCCTCCGCCGGATCTTCGCATCGACTCCTTTTGGATTGGACAGGAAGAGGACCGGGTCGCCGGTGGTCTGGAAGGATGTGCCCTGGTGAGAGGAGGGAAGGAACCCACTTCCCCATAGTCGCGCGTAGAGCGCCTGGACGTTGACCCGGCCGCTCCAGAATGCAGAGGGGATCACGACGAAATCGGGCAGGTCCTTGTTCAGGGAGCCCAGTCCGTAGCTCAGCCAGGATCCCATGCTGGGCTTGCCGGGGATTTCCGAGCCGGTACAGAAGGCGGTCTTGCCTGGATCGTGGTTGATTGCGTTGGTGTTGAAGGAGTGAACCAGGCACAGGTCGTCGGCGGTGGTTGAGAGGTGGGGGAGCAGTTCGTTCAGCCAGATCCCGCTCTTTCCCTGGCGGGCGTACTTGAAGGTGGAGGGCGCGACCAGTTGCTGGCGGCCGCGGGTCATGGTCGTTACCCGTTGCCCTTTGCTGATGGATTTGGGCAGCTCGGTCTTGAAGAGCTTGTGGAGATCGGGCTTGTAATCGAACAGGTCCACCTGGCTCGGCGCTCCCGCCATGAAGAGGAAGATAACCCTTTTCGCTTTTGCCGGGTGATGCAGCCCGGCCTGGGCCGCGGCGCCTTCGCGGGTCAAGAGGGATGCAAAAGCTGCTGTTCCCAGGCCCATGCCGGAGTTCAGCAGGAATCTTCGGCGTGACTGGAGGTCGGTTGTTCCGGCGAGATCGTATGTCATGTTCCCGTTTCCCTATTCGCGGGTTTTGGTGATATCGAGATTGTAGACCGCATTGACCAGCACCGTCCAGGCGGCCAACTGCGCCTTCTCCCCGGCGGAATTCAAGGGCAGGCCCTTGCAGATTTCTTCTGCCAGTTCAGGACTCTGCCCGTAGCGCTTCTGCAGGTCCTTGACAAGTTCTTCAAGGACAGCCCTTTCCTTCTCATCGGGCAGCTTCGAGGTTACGGTCTCATAGACCAGGTCAAGGCGCTTCGCGGCGCTCAGTTCTTTTTCTGCCAGGGCTTGCTGGGCCAGGTTCCTGGCGGCTTTCATGTACTCGCTTTCGTTCAGGAGCAAGAGAGCCTGCGAGGGAGTGTTTGTCCGTTCGCGACGCGCGACACAGGCATCCCGGATCGGGGCGTTCAGGATGGTCATCTGGGGTGGGGGCATTCCCCTCTTCCAATAGGTGTAGACGCTGCGGCGGTAGATCGCACTCCCCTTATCCGCCTTGTAGCGCTCCCCGATCATGGTTACGGCTTTCCAGAGGCCAGGCGGTTGCGGCGGCTTGACGCTCTTTCCATAAAGGGTACTCACCAGCTGTCCGCTGGAGGCGAGAATCTGGTCACGGACCATCTCGGCATCCAGGCGAAAGCGTGAAGCCCGCGCCAGCAACCGGTTCTCCGGATCTTTTTTGAATTCAGCCGGCGTGGCGACAGAGGATTGTCGGTAGGTCTGCGACATGACGATCTGTTTGACCAGGGCCTTGATATCCCATCCTGAGTCGAGGAAGGATGCCGTCAGGTAGTCGAGCAGTTCTGGGTGGCTGGGAGGCTCTCCCTGTGAACCCAGGTCCTCGGAGGTTTTGACCAGCCCGACGCCGAAGAACTGCTGCCAGAAGCGGTTGACGGCCGCTCTTGCCGTCAGCGGGTTCCGGCGGTCGACAAACCACTCCGCCAGGTCCATGCGCGAGGCGATCTTGCCCTTCTTCTTCATGGGTGGAAGAAACGCCGGCGTATTGCGCGCGACCTCTTCTCCGGGGTCATCGTATTGACCGCGCTTGCGCAGGAAGGTCTTGCGAACCGTCTTGCGCTCTCTCATCACCATGGCCGTCTGCATCAGGCGGGAGAGCTCATTGTTTTGCCTGACCAGAACGTTCTTTTTTGACACCAGGTCCCGCGCCTTCTGCATCATCTGTTTCTTCTTCTTGGCATCCTTTTCGTTCAGCGCGATCTTTTTTGCGTTCTGCACCAGGGGGTCGAGCTTCTTGATGCCGGCGCTTACCTCTGCCAGTTTCTTCTGCTGCTCGGCTGTCCCCAGCCTGGCGGTCGGCGGCTGCAGGCCGTTCTTCTCTCCACCGTTGGTCTCCGGTGCGGCCTCGATGTTGTTGAAGAAGGCGAACAGCGAGTAAAAATCCTTCTGTGTCAGCGGATCATATTTGTGGTCGTGGCAGGAGGCGCAATGGAAGCTCATGCCCATGAAGGCAGTCCCGACCGCGGTGACCCGGTCGACCACGTTCTTGAAGAAGCTCTCCTCCGGCAGGGCTGTCCCTTTGTCGATGATCAGGTGGAGGCGGTTGAATCCGGAGGCTGCGAGCTGGTCGCCGTTTGCATCCGGGAAGAGATCGCCGGCCAATTGGTAACGGAGAAAGTCGTCATAGCCCAGGTTGCTGTTGAATGCGCGGATCACCCAGTCACGGTAGGAACTGGTATTTCTGAAGAAGTCTTTATGGTTGCCGTTGGTGTCGGCAAAGCGAACCAGGTCGAGCCAGTAGCGGGCCATGTGTTCGCCGTATTGCTGGCTGGCAAGCAGCCGGTCAACAAGGTTCTCATAGGCCTTAGGGCTTTTGTCGGCGAGGAAGGCTCTTAGCTCATCCCTGCCTGGAGGGAGGCCGGTAAGGTCAAAGCTGACTCGGCGAATGAGTGTTCGCTTGTCAGCTTCTGCTGAAGGCTTGAGGCCGGCCGGCTCGAGTCGCTGCAGGACATGCAGGTCAATCCGCTGATTACTCCAGGCGGTGTTTTTTACAGCCGGCACCTTCGGCAGAGAGGCTGGAATGAATGCCCAGAAATCCTCATAGGGAGCACCTGCTTCTATCCAGCTCTTGATGAGTTGTTTTTCTTCTGCTGAGAGGGGTTTCTTTTTCGCCTTCGGAGGCGGCATCACATCGTCTTCGTCATCCGTTGTGATGCGCCTCCAGAGTTCGCTCTTGCCCAGGTCTCCCGGCTTGAGGGCCGCTGATCCGCCACGGCTACGGTAGGCTCCCTCCTTTCCGGTGGCCAGGTCGAGCCGAAGCTTCGCCTTGCGGTTTTCAGTGTCCGGTCCATGGCAGGAAAAACAACGGTCGGAGAGGAGGGGGCGGATGTCCCGGTTGAACGAGACCTCCCGGGCGACGGCTGCTGTCGCTGCAAAAGCAATCAATGTTGCTATACATCCAAGGGCCGGCCATCGCCGGCAAAGCTTCCTTTGCGGAATCATTTGCTGCAATCCTCGATGGTGTTTTTAGCCTGGGAACCTCTCGGTCCGGTAATCTTAGGTTCCATTCTGGGCTAATGAAGGAGTTAAATCAACGGGCCGTTGGAGCCCCGGGGGGGCTGCAGTGGGCTCCACCCGGTTGCAGGTTGTCATCGTTCAGTGGTGATTTCGTACGCGGATCGGGCCTGGCTATATATTGGTTGAATAAGGGCTGTTTACTTCGTATCAATGTAGTGGCCAGAAAAATGAATATGAACCGACGACAAATTCTCAAAGGGCTCTCCCTGGGAGCCGGCTCCGTACTCCTCTCGCCTGTGATCCGTCGGGTGCTGGCGAATGCCGAAGGCAAGGCGCGGACGCCCCGCTTTGTTTTTGTTCTCCAGAGCAACGGCTTTGATGCCGTACAGGCCTGCCCGGAGAGTATCCCCTTCGAGAAATACTCCAATCGCGAAAAGTTTGAGTCAATTGACCTGGCCGGGCACAAGCTGCCCAGGGGCCTGGCTCCACTGGAAGCTTTGAAGAGCAAGACCACGATTGTGCAGGGGCTTTCCGGGCGCTGCACAGGCGGCGGGCATTCCACCCATGGTGGTTGCCTTGGAATGTATCGAACATCTCCGGCGAGCAGGTCACCGCAAAACATCACCATCGATTACCAGTTGGGCCAGGCGATACCCGGCATCCTGCCCTGGATCGGGGTCGGCATGGCCTCAGGGGCACGAGATGCCCTGATGGATATTTCCGCGCGTGCCGCTCATAAAACGATGCCGATCATCCTGAATCCGGAGAAGGCCTACAACGCGTTCTTCAGCGTGGCGGCCGGTGGTGAGCGGGAGAAGAATTTTCACCTGAAACGCAACCTGCTGGATTACATGGTTGGGGATGTGAAGAAGACTCGCAAGGCGCTGGGGTCGCTGGGCGGTGAGGAGCTGGACAGGTATCTCAGCGCCTACGACCAGCTGGCCGCAAGGCAGTACCAGCTCCTGGGTAACAAGGAGACACTCAGGCGGTCGGCGCCGAAATTCGATGGCCGGTTTACCTCGACGGTGGCGACCCAGCGCCTGGAGGCCCAGTTTGAGCTCGCCTCATCCGCGCTGATCGGAGGGCTGAGTAATGTAGCTACCATCACCTGTGCCGCCACCGAGATCAACGCCCAGCCCTACCTGGGCATTGGAGTTGATCTCAGCAATCATGGTTTCGGTCACATGGGCGGCAATAAGCGTGATGCGCGCGGCATTCCCTATTATGAGAAAACTCGCGGCTGGCTCTTCGGGCTGATCGCCGGGATGGCGAAGCGCCTTGATTCGATCCCGGAGGGCGATGGCACGATGCTGGACAATACGGTGATCGTCTATATGAGCGATGCCCCGGACACGCATCATTCGACTGCCTACGAATGGCCGCTGGCAATCGTCGGTAATCTCAAAGGGAAAATGAACCTGGGTGGACGCTACATGAACTTCCCCGGCTACGGCAAGCCGGGCCACCATACGGTGGGGGCCCTGTATGCGACCTTCCTGAACTGTGTCGGCCCGCGCCAGCAGACCTTCGGCAGGCTTGATCCTGACCTGGGGGAAAAAGAGATGCAGGCAGGTCCCCTCAGCCAGTTCATGGCCTAGCCCTGCCCGGCTGAAACCCATGAAACGAGCCCTTGTAACTATTTTTATCTGCCTGTTCTCCGGCATGACGAGCCAGGCGGCTCCGCCGGCGGGGTGGACTGAGTTTCGTCGTGCACTGTTGATCAATTCAAGCAGCGACAAGGTCTACGCCCGGGTCATCAATGAGCTCGAGGAGGCCCTGGTGGAGAAGGGCTTCGTTGTGACGGTCCTGGCTGATGCTTCCAGAAAGGGGGGGGTGGCCTACGAAAAGTGGGTGCGCAGCATCCCGGCCATGGGAGTCAGTATTATTTACTACCTCGGCAAGCTCGACGCGGTGCAGAGCGAAGATGGGAAGAGACTTTGTCATTCGATGCACATCGGTGGGTACAAAGAAATCCCCCGGGCCAGGGACCCGAGCCTGGGTCGTTCCCGGCCGGAGGATAAGCCCTGGATCAGCCTCGAGCGCCTGGCGGAAAAACTGGGCAGGAAGCTGGCCCGCCAGAGCATGGTGGTGATCGACTGCCTGGGCATCGTCGACAAGGCCGGGTCGAAAAAATCACCTGCAGATCTTCACGGCCAGGCAGCCGGGGCCTTCCGGGGCAAGCTGTTCTCCTCGTTTTACCCGGGAAAGGGAGCCTTTCATCCGAGCCTGGATGCACCCGCACTGGGACCCCTGCTGGGCACGAAATTAACGGCTGCCCTGGGGAAAGGCGGCGAGTTACCGCCGCGAATCGAGAAGCTGGCCTATACCGTGGTGCCGCGCGACGAAGTTTTCGAACTCAAACATTCCGCCGGGGAGGTGTGCTCACCTCCGGATGTTCTGCGGCAGGGGCGCTTTGGGGGTGACCAGTGGGTTGATCGCAATGGCTTCTGTTTCATCTGGTGCCCGGCGGGGAAGTTTCTGATGGGAGATGCGGAATTCGAGGACGCGCAACCGGTCGAGGTGTCGATCAGCAAGGGGTACTGGATCGGTAAGTACGAAACACTGGGTAATGAGGCGAACCTTTTTAACGCTGGCGGCCAGAAGATCGGTAGCGGCAAGAGCGATTTTATGCCGCCCGGCATTGGCAGTGTCGACAAGGTGGTCCCCGGCATGGAGAAATGGCAGGTCTACAGCGCAGAGAAAGGCCTCGCCTACAAGGGCTGGACCTACGATTACCCCACCGAGGCAGAGTGGGAATACGCTGCCCGCGCCGGCAGCCGGGCGGGTTATCCCTGCGAGATAAAGGACCTCGGCAAGTACGGGAATTTCGCCGACCGGAGTCTTTACAATGACCGTGATCCTGTCCACTTCATTTACGCCAACCGGCAGGCTGATGACGGTTACGGGAGATCGTTTGCACCCGCAGGGCAGTTTCTGCCCAACGCCTGGGGTATTCACGATATGTTCGGCAACCTGGCTGAGCTGTGCAGCACCTATTATACAGAGCAGCTGGTCGGAGGGGTCGACCCCAACAGCCAGTCGCTGCCTGGAACGCGAAGCTCGCGGCTTCGAGTTTCACGGGGAGGGGCCTGGTGCAGTCCGCCTGAATACCTCCACGTGGCCTATCGCAACGCCTTTACCGGTGTGGGCACTCCGCATGTCGGCCTCCGGCTGGTGCTGAGACAGGGGGGGCGCCAGACGCGAACACGTGAGGAAATAACAGCCGCCCTGCAGGCGGAGCTTGATGCAAAAGCGAAGCAGGGAAAGGGCAGCAAGAAATGAAGAGCCGCCTCCTTTCCTTCACAATTCTTGCATTTTCTCTGACTCTCAGCGGGTTGAGTGCGGCCGATGATGAATTCACCCGCGAGGTTCGTCCCTTCCTGGATAATTACTGCGTTTCCTGTCACGGGCCTCAGAAGCAGAAGAGCAGGATTCGTGTAGACCACCTTACAGCGAGCATGAAGGACCGTAAGGAGGCTGAATTGTGGGCGCGGATGCTGGAGGCCATCGAGTTTGGTGAGATGCCTTCGGATAAGGCGAAAAAATTTCCCACACGAAAAGAAGCCCGGGTGGTGCAGGGCTGGATTGCAAGGACACTCGAGCGGCAGGGGCTGGCCGTTAAGGAAAAGCGGGACAAGGAAGGCTACGGCAACCTGGTCTCCCACGAGCTGCTTTTCTCTTCAGCTGAAAGCAAGCGTACGGTGGATGTGGCCGCCCGCCTGTGGCGAATCACTCCAAGGGCGCTGGCAAATATTTTGCGGGGAGCCCGCATCGTCTCGAATCCTTTCAACCTGGAGAAGCCCCACGGCAATTTTCGCGATTTCAAGGGGAAGTATCATTTCAATTCCCTCATGGCGGAGCAGATAACCGAGCTGGCTCTTTCTCACTCCCACACGGCTGCCAGGAATGCCCGCAAGCAGATCAAGGAGCTTCGTGAAAAGGGGGTCCCGATCGAGGCGGCCAACCGGGAGGCTCTCAAGCGCCAGTATCATAATGTGCTGCGGCGCTCGCCAACGGAGGAGGAGTTGCTGTCCTTGATGGGCCTCATTAAGAAGGTGGACTCAGAGCTGGGTATTCCGCGCGGGCTGCAGGCTGCCTATGCCGCCATTATCCTGCAGCCGGAAACCCTGTTTCGCTTCGAGGGGACAGCTGAGGCAGATGGATTGGACCTGGTAGCTCTCTCCCGCAGGGAACTGGCTACATCGCTTTCCTTCGCCCTGACCGATCTGCCGCCGGGTACTCACTTGCTCAGGGCCTTTGCGGACAAAGAGCTCCCTGTTCGCGACATCCTGCGGGCCGAGACTCGTCGCCTGCTGGCTGATGAAAAGCGGACAGATGCGCGGAAACGCCTGCTGCAGTTCTTCCAGGAATACTTCGACTACCAGAAGGCCGAGGATGTCTTCAAGGACCAGGTCAAGGGCCACAAGCACTGGGCCCCGTCACTCGTCTACGACCTCAACACCCTCATCACGCGAACCCTTGAGAAGGACAGGCAGGTTTTAAGGACGCTGCTCACCACGCGCGGGTATTACGTCCATATCGGAAGTCACAAGGATCACGCTTCCCCCCTGACCTACAGCCTGCCCCCGGACTGGAAGCCGACCGGGAAAGCGGTTCCTTTTCCGACGGACCAGCGGATGGGTGTTCTGACGCACCCGGCCTGGCTGGTGGCGCATTCAGGTAATTTTGACAATGACCCGATTCGCCGGGGGCACTGGATCCGTTACAAGCTCCTGGGCGGGAATGTTCCCGACATTCCGATCAACGTCGATGCCAAGCTGCCCGACGACAAGAGCATGACCCTGCGTGAGCGAATGCACGTCACCCGGGTCGAGAGATCGGAAGAGCACACG
>JAYGDV010000136.1:0-2299 GCA_046582735.1 Planctomycetota bacterium | reverse complement strand
ACATCGGTACGGCGCATCCCCCTTAGGATTCTCCCAACCCCCGTCTCTTCACGCAGGATCGAAAGCAACACCCTGTAGACGATCATCGAGCCCGTAAAGTCGGCCTGCCCCTCGCGGAGGCGGCCACGAATCCATTCCCTTAATTGCTGGCTGAGAAGACAGTCATGGCGGTGCGCCTCAACAAAGAAGCCGACGATCTCCTCTGCAATGAATTCCTCTTCGGGCTCAACCCTGAGGTAGAGCTTGCCATTGTATAGCTTCAGGTAAGAACCCACCGGCCTGATGAACAACTTCCTTTTCAGCCCCTGGATAAACGTCCGCCCTTCCGATGCCTCGATATAGTACTTGAGAAACTGGTAGGTATTGCGCGCATGACGGAAATAATCCGCCATCAGGCCCTCTACCGCCTGGCGCCCATTGCCTTCATAGGAAAGGTTCTTCGCCACCCCACGTATGGAATCATCCTCGAGAATCTCCATCCGGCCACCAGTGTGGAAATGCAGTTCGCATCTTACCCGGAGATAGAAGGCATAGGCCTCCCGCAGACTGGCCACACGATCAGGAGAAACAACGCTACGGGGACTGAAACCATCGAAGCCAACGCTCCCGTTACGAATGTTCTCAACCCAGAGAACACGCTGGATATCGCGAAGTGCCCCCACTCCATCTTTCAGGTGAGGCTCCATGATATAGATCGTCCGCCCCTCGGTATCGAGCGACTCCCTGATCTGCCTGATCTTGCTGGCGACGAACTTCCGGCCTTCTTTTGAGCGATAGCGTTGAACCACCTCGGACTCAAATCTTTTGTACAGCTTCCGGTCGCCGGCAATCAGGCTGTTCTCCATCAGGGCCGCGCCCGTGATGGGATTGTCGGCCATGTACTCATAGCACTCCCGGAGAGTGCGGACCGAATGGCCAAGATCAAAACCACAGTCCCACAGAAGAGTAACGAACCTCTGGATGTCAGGATCATAAGATCCTGACTCCCTGAGAATCAGGAGATCAAGATCGGAACATGGACAGAGCTCGCGACGGCCGTAGCCGCCCACCGCGATCAATGCCACCTCCTGCGCACCTGGAAACTCCTGCAGGAAAAGATCTGAAAGAATTTCATCCATGCCGGCAGCGTAGGAGCCAACCACCTTGAACGCATCCTCTCCCGCCCGGTGCATTTGCAGGGCCGAGTCGAAGCGGGTTGCCACGGCGGCCTTGACCTTCTGGATGGAAGCTGAAGTTTGTGACATGAGGATGAGATTTCCGCCGGAAAGAACGAGGCTATTGAAGCTCCGGGCGTTGGCGAGTATGGCATACTCTTTTTGCGGCAATCAAGCTCCCCGGCTGCAGAAGGCGCACCGAAAACCCGGGATACAGAAGGAACAGGATAAACCCTGGCCTCTTTTCACTGCCCGACAAACAGGTGGTAGATTGCCCAACTGTTCATCAGTGGCAGGAACACGAGAACAATCATGAGTGTCACGATAGCCATAGTCGGATGCCTCGATACAAAAGGGGAGGAACTAGGCTTCCTTCGTGAGGTGGTCGAGAACACCGGGAACCGGGCCTGGATCATCGATACGGGAGTGCTGGAGCCTCCCGCCTTCGAGGCTGATACTGCCCGCGAAACCGTAGCCGAAGCTGGTGGGGCTTCACTGGCGGAGTTGCTCGAAAAGAAAGACCGCGGCTTTGCCATGACGGCCATGAGCGCGGGCGCCGCCGCCATCGTCGCCGAGCTCTTTGCCAACTCGGCAATTGATGGGATCATTGCAGCCGGCGGCTCGGCAAATACGACCATCGGCGCAACTGCCATGCAGGCCCTTCCAGTCGGCTTCCCGAAGATGCTTGTATCTACCCTCGCCTGCGGCGATGTGTCCGCATGGGTGGGTACGCGGGACATTACGATGATGTACTCCGTAGTCGACATCGCCGGGATCAACCGAATCTCTGCAGTGATCCTTCGAAATGCTGCCAATGCCGTGGTTGCAATGGCGGCTGGAAAGGAAGAAGAACCCGGGGACACCAGGCCTCTTATCGCCGCCAGCATGTTCGGGGTCACCACCCCCTGCGTGACAGAGGCCAGGCGAGTACTCGAGGAGGCCGGCTTCGAGGTGATTGTTTTCCACGCCACCGGGGCCGGTGGAAGAACCATGGAAGCTCTCATCTCAGACGGCTGTTTTGCCGGTGTCCTGGACATAACCACCACCGAGCTGGCAGATGAACGCATCGGAGGAATCCTCAGCGCCGGACCACAAAGGCTGACTGCGGCCGGCCTGAACGGCACCCCGCAGGTTGTCTCAACGGG
>JAYGDV010000107.1:0-8997 GCA_046582735.1 Planctomycetota bacterium | reverse complement strand
ATGGGAATCTTCATCCGTTGATTCTCTACGATGGCCGTGTAGAGGGGGAACTCGAGAAAGCTGAAGAACTCGCCGGGGAAATTCTCCGTCTCTGCGTAGACCTCGGCGGGTCGATTACGGGCGAGCACGGGGTGGGAGTCGAGAAGATCGCCTACATGAAGGATATGTTTACAAAGGACAACATCGAGGCCATGGAGAGGGTGCGCTGTGCCATCGACCCCGGGAAGCTTGCCAATAGGGGCAAGATGCTTCCTGAAGGAGAGCCGCCCGCGTTGAAGTTTCATGGCCCCCATCCCCTCGAGAAGGAGGGAAGGATCAGCAGGGAATGAATATTCTCAAGCCCGGCAGCCCTGCCGAAGTATCCGAGGCGGTAAGGTCCTCGAAAAGATTGCGCCCACTTGGCGGGGGGACCAAGCCTGCGCTCAGCGATGCCTGCGAAGGATGCACGGTCCTGGACCTTTCCGGCCTCAGCGGGATCCTGGAATACGACCCCGGGGAGTATACCTTTACAGCCCTGGCCGGGACTCCCGTTCGGGTGGTGGAGGAGGCGCTCAGTGAGCATGGCCAGTACCTTCCCTTTGATCCGCCGTTGAGGCGCTCAGGTGCAACCCTGGGAGGAACCGTCGCTGCCGGACTCAGTGGTCCCGGCCGCTACCGTTATGGCGGAGTGAGAGATTTCATCGTCGGGGCTGGTTTTGTCGATGGGGATGGCAGGGAGCTTCGCGGTGGGGGAAAGGTCGTCAAGAATGCTGCGGGTTTTGATTTCCCGAAACTGCTTACGGGCAGTCTCGGTGAGATGGGTGTCCTCGTTGACCTGACCTTCAAGGTCTTTCCACGCAAGGAGGCCTTTGCGACACTTACGGTTGAAACAGGAGGACTCTCCGAATCCCTTACAGCCATCTCCTCCCTGAATTGCTCAACCGAGGAGCTGTTTGCCCTGGAGCTCGAACCCCCAGGGAAGCTGGTGATGAGGGTCGGGGGATGTGAACCTGTAATACCCGGGTTGCTTGAAAGGTTGCGTGGCCTGTTGAAATCACCCGGCCTGGTGGTGGAACAGGAGGAGGTCCACTGGGATAACCAGGCTGAATTTTCCTGGGTGGCGAGCGAAGATGCGCTCATCAAGGTGCCTGCGACCCTTGCCATCATCGAGACGATCGATACCCGTCTTGAAGAATTAGGGGCTGAGCGGCGCTATGGCTGTGGGGGGAACGTGGCCTGGATCGGCTGGCCGGCTGGGGAGCCGCTGGCATCGCTCGAGGGGATCCTCTCAGAAGCGGGAACCCGCGGGCTGATTCTCCGGGCCCCGGACGTTTCCCTCGTCAGCCCGGTGCTCAACAGGGCCCCGGGTGCATTTGAAGACAGGATCAGGTCGGTTCTCGACAGCCCCGGGACCTTTTCTCGCCGGGAATTGGTGGGGGAGGAATAGAGGGCATGCAACACAGGATACAAGCCGGGAATCTCGGAGCAGAGGGGCCTGCGATGCTCGCGGCCATCGAGGCCTGTGTGCATTGCGGGTTCTGCCTGCCCGCCTGTCCGACCTACGAATCCCTGGGGGAGGAGATGGACTCTCCGCGTGGACGGATCTTCCTGATGAAGGAGGTGCTGGAGGGTGGAGTAGCTCTTTCGGAGGCGGCTCCCTACGTCGACCGCTGCCTCGGTTGCCTTGCCTGCGAGCCCGCCTGCCCATCCGGGGTGGAGTACGGTTCGCTCCTGTCTCCTTTTCGTTCCATGGCGGTGAAGGCGGGGACAGGATCTGCCTGGAGGAGGCTGATGCGCTGGACAGTCCTGAAGATCCTTCCCTACCCATCCCGCCTGCGAAAAGCACTCTTCCTCGGAAGGTTTGTCCGCTGGGGCAGGAGGCTGCTTCCTGCTTCCATCAGGTCGATGCTGGAGCTGGCACCGGGTCCTTTGCCGGCTGCCCCAACCCTGGAGGCTGTCACGCCAGGGGAGGGAGAAACGCGGGCGCGGGTGGGACTGCTGCTGGGATGTGCCCAGGGAGTCCTTGCCCCGGCTATCAACGAAGCCAGCGTGCGGGTGTTGTCACGCAATGGGGTCGAGGTGGCTATTCCCGCTCACCAGGGTTGCTGTGGGGCCCTGGGTATTCACTCCGGTGCGCGGCAACAGGCTCGCAGGATGGCACAGGAACTTTTCGACATTTTCGATGCCGATCTCGACGCTGTGCTCACCAATGCTGCAGGCTGCGGCTCGGGAATCAGCGAGTACCCGGTCCTCTTTGAGGGGACGGAGCAGGCAGCGGAAGCCGGGAGATTCAGTTCCAGGGTCGAGGACATAGCTGTCTTTCTTGACAGTCTCGGCCCGGTCCCCCCCCGTAAATTGAGACGGCCCCTGCGGGTTGCCTACCAGGATGCCTGCCACCTCGGTCATGCACAGGGTGTCAGGGAGCAACCGCGCAGGCTCCTGGAGCTGGTTGCCGGGCTGGAACTCGTTCCTGTTCCTGATGCCGAATCCTGCTGCGGTTCTGCCGGCATCTACAATATTGAGCAACCGCACCTGGCGCGTGAGATCGGTGACAGGAAGGTGGACGCACTGCTTTCCACCGGCGCCGAGCTGGTCGCCTCCGGCAATATCGGCTGCATCATGCAGCTCCGCTCCCGCCTTCACGAGCGTGGCCTCGATCTGCCGGTCCTTCACACCATGGAGGTTCTTGATCTCGCCTACCGTGGTGAGCTGGAAGATTTCCCGGGCTCCTGAAGAAGCATCTTCTCAATGATCCCGGCCAGCAGGCCGGGCTGCTCAAGCAGTGGCCAGTGATTGAGGGATGGGCTGAGGAACTCAACATGGTCGGGGAGGGCCTGGTGTTCTCTGAAGGCCTCCAGGAGGGCGATGATGCGTGGACCGTTCATGACAGAATCTTTCAGTCCCTGCACGACCGTTACTTTTTTTCCTGCGCCACGAAGTTTTTCTTCCATTGAATCCCTGTTCTGACTGCCGAGTCCGGGGCCTTCGAGCACCATCCGGTAGCTGCGGTGAGCCACCCGCCTGGAGCTGAAGAGATCCGGCATTCCGCCTGCGATAGCGCGGACCTCGGGCAGGGGGCTCTTCAAGAGGACGCGAAAGCCGAAGATTTTTGCCAGGAACCGGGCCGGGTACTGGAAGAGGGGGATCGCCAGGAAGTTACCTGAGAAACGGGAACTGAAGCGGACACAGTCGCTCCAGGCAGTGCCGGAGAAGACAGCCAGATCAGGGAGCTCAAGGTTTTTGTTTTCTCCGAACAACGGCCCTGACAGCCCGGTTGCTCCACCCCAGGAATGACAGACCAGGATTTTTTTCGAGTCCGGGGGAAGCGAGGCAAAGGCAGTCCGCATGCGTTCAAGGTAGATCTTGTTGTCAGGCAGGATCCCGGCCGGTTCATCTTCAGGATGGTAACCAGGCGGTAGCACGGTTGAAATCCGTACGGTTGATTGTTCAAAGATTCGGTGCGCTGAACCCCCTTCTTTGCTGTCGACTTTGAGCCTGGCGGCCAGGGCCTTTGCGTAGGAAGCACCCTCGAAAATTCCCGGGGCGACCAGGATATCGATCTCGCTCTCTCCCTTTCCAAGAACGGCCGTTTGTTCGAGATATTTCATGGGGTGATTCGCGTCTCCTGTCCGGTCTGGATTCGCCCTTCGGGCTGGTTTTTCTTCTCGGCCGCTGAAACATGAAAATGAAAGAAAGGCCAGGGCCAGGGGGAAATAAACCGACCTTCTGTGCGCGCTCATTGCTGTGATTGCCCCTGGGGGGTCCTCAGGTTTACTACTTCCGGCCTGCCTCGAGGGATAGCCGGGCCCATATGATGCCAGGATCTGTTCAGCCGCTTCATTTTACATCCAACGGCAAGGAATGCATCGATGGCATCCAGCGGCGCAGGACAAAGAGTTGTCTTGTTTGGACCCCTCGGTTATTTTCTCCACTTGGTTTATCTACCTTATGCTTTTGGAATTACTTAACAGGGCTTGAGTGACCGTGACCCCTTCGAACACTTCGACTGAACTTGCTGAGCGTGCCGCGAGTTCGCACCAGGCCCTCGATGGTCATGTTCGCGAGATTATCGAGTGGCACTTCAACCCCGAGACCGGTTGCCCCTTCTGGCTCGAGTATGCTGAAAAGCTTGACTGGGATCCGCGCAAGGAGGTCTCAGGATTCGATGACCTGAAAAAGTTCCCGCTTTTCGAAGACGATTGGCTTCGAGGAGGTCCTGTTCGTCGCTGGTTGCCGAAGGCTTATGAAAAGGAGCCCGCCTTTGTTTTCGAGACAGGCGGGACCACCGGCATCCCCAAGAGCCGGCTGGTCGTCAATGATCATCGAATCGATTACGAGATGTTCAGCGATACCCTGCCCCCAGAGCATTTTCCGGAGGGCTCGAACTGGTTGATGCTCGGTCCGTCGGGCCCCAGGCGTCTGCGGCTGGCAGTCGAGCATCTCAGCCAGTACCGCGGTGGGATCTGTTTCTGCGTCGATCTTGATCCGCGCTGGGTGGTGAAGTTGATCAAGAAACGCTGGATGGATCAGCTCGAGGCCTACAAGGACCACGTGATTGAACAGGCCATCACTCTTTTGCAGGCAGGACATGACATCAAGTGCATGTTCACCACGCCCAAGTTGCTCGAGGGTCTCGCTTTTGAGCTCGAGCGCAGGGGCACCAGCCTCCAGGAGCTTGGCATCAAGGGTGTCTTTTCCGGCGGGACAGAATTCACTCCTCAGTGGACCCGCTTTGCCAGCGAGGAGCTCCTCGGAGACATCTACATGACCCCTACCTACGGCAATACCCTGATGGGGCTGGCCTGCTCGCGCCCGGTGACGGCGGAAGACGATTACAAGATCGTCTATTACGCGCCGCAGCCGCGGGCCGTCATCGAGGTCGTTTCTTTTGATGACCCCGCCGAGGTTGTTCCCTACGGCGAGACCGGGCGTGTCCGCCTGACGACGCTGACAAAAGAGCTCTTTGTTCCCGGGTTCCTGGAGAGGGATGAGGGTGAGCGCGAGGAGCCTTATGAAGATTATCCGTGGGACGGCATCAGTGGGGTGCGTCCCTTCCGCGAATTTGCCGCTTCTACAACTGTAGGGGTCTACTGAACCATGGCCTCCGGCATGCACCACCTGACGAATCCAGTTCGAGGAGTTTGAACAGTGTTGAATATCCCTATCCTGCGCTGGGGTGAACCCTATGAAAGCCTCGACAAGGAAGAGGTTTTTCATTTTATATCAGGTGAATCGGTAGCCCGTGTCAGCCAGGCCAACACAGGGTTGCTGGCCAGGGACATGCGGAAGGTTGAGCGGGCACGTGAGTGTCTCCGTGAAATTCCGGCCCGGGACCTGATCGAGATGATGAAGAAGGCGGCGGAGCTGTATCTCGATGGGACCCTGTCCATGGGTGACGGAGAGCAGACTCCCGATGATTTTGCAAGACAGCAGTCCTCGACCACTGGCCTCCCCGAGCATATGTGCAAGGGCAATATGAAGAAGAACCACTTCGTGTTGACCAATATGGACAGGATGCTGGATGCGCTGACCAGGGGGCTGGACCTGGACATCCTGACCCGGGGCTACGGAGTGGAAGACCGCGGAGTGGTTGTCAGCTACCAGGCCCAGACATCCGCCCTTGGAATGGTCCTGCCTTCCAACTCACCCGGAGTTCATACGCTCTGGCTCCCGGTCATCCCGATGCAGATTGGTCTTCTTCTCAAGCCGGGGCCGCAGGAGCCCTGGACGCCCTATAGAATGGCTGCAGCGTTTGCCGAGGCGGGGATCCCGGCAGAGGCCGTGGGGATTTATCCCGGCGGGGCAGCTATGGGTGCGGAGGTTGTGAGCCAGTGCCAGCGGACCATGATTTTTGGTGGGACACCGACCGTGGAGGCCTACGAGGGCAATCCCAAGGTGCAGGCTCATGGCCCGGGATTCAGCAAGATTATCTTCGGCGATGACATGGTTGATGACTGGGAGAAGTATATCGATCTGGTCGCCGACAGTGTTTATCTCAACAGTGGCCGGGGGTGTATTAACTGCTCGGGAATCTGGGCCTCGCGCCATACCGAGGAGATTGCACAGGCTGTGGCTGAGAGGATCGGTCCGATCGAGGCGAAGCCGCCTGAGGATCCCGAAGCATTGCTGGCTGCCTTTACAGTGCCTGGAATGGCGCAGGCGCTCTCAGGAATGATCGATGCAGATCTCAAGGAGGGTGGAGTTAAGGACATGACAGCCGCCTTCGGCGACCGCCTCGTTGAAATGGAGCGCTGTGCTTACCTTCGCCCGATGGTTATCCACTGCAACTCTCCCGACAACGCTGCGGCCTCGAAGGAATACATGTTCCCCTTCTGTACCGTGGTGAAATGCCGGCAGGAGGACATGATTGACAAGATTGGGCAGACCCTCGTCTGCAGTGCGATCACCGAGGATCAGCCGTTTGTAGAGCGCCTTGTTTCGACTCGCCATATTGACCGCCTCAACATCGGTCCGATACCGACGATCCAACTCGATTGGCTCCAGCCGCATGAGGGCAATATCGTCGAGTTCCTCTTCCGTGCCAGGGCTTTCCAGGTACCCGAAGAGAAGCTTACCTCTACCTCTGAAACTGGAAAATCAGAAGCAGATGGTTGAGTGACCGTTGCAGCAGGCTGTTCTTTTTAACGCCGGAAGCATTCTTCTGGTTCGCAGTCCGGGCGGTGATACGATGTCTCGGGATGTAGTGGAAAAAGCGCAATTTGTGGATGGGTACCTTGGCGGAAAAATTCAAATTCAAGATCGGCCAGCTCATCGAGCATCAGCGCTATGGCTACAGGGGTGTAGTCGTTTCCCGGGATGATCAATGCTGCGCCTCGAAGCAGTGGTACGAGTCGAACCTGACCCGGCCCGATCGATTACAGCCCTGGTATCACGTGCTGGTTCACGGAGGAGATGCCTCCACCTACGTTGCAGAGGAGAACATGCGGGAAGACGCCGGGGGGGAACAGGTCATCCACCCGCTGGCGGCTACTTTCTTCATGTATTTTCACCAGGGCCACTACATTCCACGAGAGGACGTCAGCTTCCCGGCTGGGCTGTCAATATAGTTGCGGGCCGGGGGGGGGCGGTTCAGGCCAGGAGGGCCGCTCTTTCAAGGGCAGCCTGGCTTTTCAGGGCCTGCCTGCGGAGGAAGGCGGTCTCGTCGGCGAGGGATTCGCGCATTTTTTCCTCGAGCTCGAGCGCCTCGCGCCGTGAATGCGGCCAGCATTCATCCGCCCAGTTCAGGAGCGACTCGATGAAGCCGATCTGGGTTTTACAGCAGGGCTCCAGCTGCCGGTAGGATTTGAGATCCATCCGGTCAAGCACTTCAAACAGGCCAACTTCCTCGGGGTAGTAGATCTCTCCTTTGAGGAAATCGAGACACCGGTTTTCGTATTCTTCTGCGGCTGCCTGGCTGCCGTTGCGCAGGGGGTTCCATGATGTCAGCATGATCTTCGCTACGGCCTGGTCCTCTGCCCTGGCGAGAAAACGAAGCAGGGTGAGGGCATTGGCCATCGCCGCTGCCCGGGCGGGATGGACAGCATGGATTACAACCGGGATTTCACAGAAACGGGAGCTGATGTTGTTACCGCCGCCGGGCTCAAAGTTCTGGAAAAGCCATTGCAGGATCGAGCAACCCTGCTGATGGAGAGCTGGCAGGCCGCCGTCATGGTTGAGTGAATAGTAGACCGAATGAACCTCTCCACCTTCCCGGGCCCGGGAGGGGTCTTCCTCGTCCTGGAGCCTCCGGGTTTCGTTCTCGATGAAATTATGAGCGTATGGGTAGATGACCGGATGGACCAGCCGCTTGAATTGCGCCGGGTCCCGGGGCCCACCTTCCCTCGCCTCATGTTCAAACCATATTCCTAACCAGCTCATGTACACTTCTTCGGAAGAAGTCGACTACATCTTGGGAACATTCGAATGACCAGTAACCCGGGCCGTTACTGCCATTGACCGGGGAGCCGGGGGTTAGTATCGTAGTGTTCCCGTAATCTGAATCTGCATCATCAACAATCCCGGAGATTAACGGAATGTCACATCTCAAGTTTTCGACTCTCGTAGTTCTGTTTGCCCAGGCCTGTTTCATCTGCACAGCCAGTGGTGCCGATAAGAAGAAGCGCAGCTATACTGATCCGAAAGAGGTCGATGCCGACTACGCGATCCAGGGTGAGTACACTGGGCTATTGGGTCCCAAGAAGGACAAGTTCGGTCTGCAGGTAATTGCACGCGGCAACGGAAAATTCGATGCTTACAGCTTCGAGGGGGGATTGCCCGGAGACGGGTTTGATGCCGAGAACGGAAAGCGGGAAGGCCCGTTCAAGTTTACGACAAAGGATGGAGTTGTCTCGGCTAAGGATGAAGACATGGTAGGCACCATCAAGGATGGTGTGCTCTTCGTCAAGGGCGCCGATGGGGAGTCCATCGGTGAGATGAAAAGGGTCGAGCGCAAGAGCAAAACGTTCGATAAGAAACCGGATAAGGGGGCTGTCGTTCTCTTCGATGGAACCGATGTCAAGGCCTGGAAAAAGGGCAAGATGACCAAGGATGGCCACCTTTTGCGGGGAACCGAGTCACTCAGGAAGTTCCAGGACTGCTATCTCCACATGGAATTCCGGATTCCCTATGAGCCCACCAATCGCGGACAGGGACGCGGCAACAGCGGTGTCTATATGCAGAGGCGCTACGAGGTCCAGATCATTGACTCCTTTGGAGAGAAGGCCTCTCACAATCTCTGTGGCGGTATTTACTCGATCGCGTCGCCGAAGCTGAACATGAGCTATCCTCCTCTTACCTGGCAGACCTATGACATTGAATTCAAGGCTGCCAGGTACGATGACCAGGGCAAGAAGACCGCAGATGCGACCATGTCGGTCTGGCACAACGGTGTTCTCATTCACAAGGACCAGAAGCTTCCCAAGAGAACCACCGCATCGCCGGAGGGTGAGAGCCCCAATCCCGGCTCCGTGTTTTTTCAGAATCACGGCTCTGTTGTCGTCTACAGGAATGTCTGGGCCA
>JAYGDV010000066.1:0-2478 GCA_046582735.1 Planctomycetota bacterium | reverse complement strand
CCAGCGGGTGCCGGTGCTCCCCCGTCGATGATTATTTCCCGACGGTCTTGATGGCAAAGAGGTTCTTGTGGCTCCGGATGTAGATGGTTCCTCCGCTGATGGCAGGTGATGCCGAGCAGCGCTCACCGAGTTCATTCTTTGCTACAACCTCGAATTCCTTCCCCGGGCGAACGACCGTGGTTACGCCCTTGTCGGAGACGAAGTAGACGAGCCCGCTGGCGGAAACCGTCGAGGCGCTGTGCCCTCCGCCCAGGCGCTCCATCCACAGGCGGTTGCCGTTCTTTGCTTCGAAACAGCTGGCGATGCCGTTGTCCGAGACGATGAGGAAGTAGGGGCCCTCGACGATCGGTGAGGGGACGTAGGCCGCGCCGCGGTTGGTGCGCCAGGCGATGTGGGTGTCGGTGACGTTGCCCCGGCCATCCGGGCGGATGGCGAGGATGTGGCGCGCAGGGAATCCTTCCGTGATGAAGAGGAGCTTTCCATCGTAGACCATCGAGGCGACGAACTGTTCCGTCGGGCCATCGATGATCCAATGCTCCCTGCCTGTGGCCGGATCGTAGCTGGCGACCGACTTGCTGCCGGAGAGCACCAGCTGGGTGCGTCCTTCGATTTCGCGGATGATGGGAGTGACGTAACTGCGGGTCTTGTTTTTACGATCGATTTTCCAGCGGACCTTGCCCGTTTTCCGTTCCAGGGCGGCCAGGTAGCCATTGCCGTCATGGTCGCCGTTGATGATGACGAGATCCCGGTAGAGAACCGGGCAGGAATTGAAGCCGTGGGCGCTGATGAAGCCGCCGAGCTCAACTCCCCATTTTTTTTCTCCCTCCAGGCCGTAGGCGACGATGAGGATCGTGCCGGGGGTAATGGGACGCGGAGAGCCGACGTTGGGAGCGGGGATGGTGCGGCCGTCGACCTTCAGGAAGGTGGCGAAGACCAGCTTGCCGTCGGTGGCCGGTGTGCTCGAGGCGCGGCTGTTGAGGCGATGGATGGTCTCAAGGGGTCCCTTGAAGACCGTGCGCTGCCAGCGGATCTTGCCATCCTTGTGGTTGAGGCAGAGCAGGACGCGCTCGCCGGAGTCCAGTGTGCTGACGGTGAACACCTTGTCCTCCCAGGTGATCGGCGAGGCGTGCCCGGCTCCGGGCAGGGCGACCTTCCACTCGATGTTCTCGCCTGTTCTGCCGTTCCATTTGACCGGAAGGTCTTTCTCGTTGCTGGTTCCATCGCCGCGCGGGCCGCGCCAGGCCTGCCAGTTTTCGCAGACAGCCGGGGAGGCGAGTGCAAAAAAAAGAAGAACGGTCCTGGCCAACAGGGTGGGAAAAAGAGGGCCCGGAAGGCGATTCAGTCGGGATATGGGGTCTTGCGTCCTCACGCACTCACTCTAAGCGATCGCTCGTCCATTGCGCAACCGCTACCGTGAATGGGGCCAGTTAATCCCGGTTTTCCGGGGTCTGCCCCGTCAGATTTTTACAAAGAAAATTGGCAGGCTGGTTCTTTTCGCTTCCCCAGAATACGGATAACAAAAGTTCCCCGGTTTAAGATAATCTGTTTTCAGGTTGTCGGTAATGTCCTTGTACCTGTAACCAGGGTAGAGCAGGGCGACCGTGTCCGGGGTTTCATACCGTTGGATGGAATACCAAGGAGAAAGAAACATGTTCAATCCAGGAAGATCGTCTCTAACCTGCAGGCCCGTTTTTTCTCGACTGTTGCGTTCGACAATGAGGGGTTTTATGTTTCTGCTCCTTTTTTACGCCACCTCCGCACGGCCCCTGGCGGCAGCTGATTTCAAACTCAACCAGGATTCGCTGGCGGAATTGTCCAGGGAAGTCCAGGGGACATTCGCGAAACATTCCGGTTACAGGTTCAAGAAAGTTCCTGCCATAGTTCTCAGTTCTCCCAGGGAGATCGGCGCGGTACTCAAGGTCGAACTGCTCAGCCAGTACAAATCGTTGAAGCAATACAACGAAGCGACAGCCAGGAGGATGGCTGCCCAGCATAGTGATCTTATTGCCAAGGCATTGATGGCCAAGTACGCCATAGAGAAGCACCAGGTGTTGGTCAGCAAGGTGGGCATCGAAAAGATGAGCCAGCTGATATCGGTTCCTGCCCTGCGGACCAGGGAGGTCATCGCTTCAATTCTTGTCCATGAATTAGTCCATGCGATGGATGCGGAAAGTACAGGTATCTTCTCGCGCCTTGGAACGGCTAAGACTACCGATGCCCTCTGGGTACTCAATTGCCTGGTTGAAGGCCATGCCCAGCATGTGGCACGCAGAATCTGCAAAAAAGCAGGATGGATAGAAGCATTCGAAATATTTACCAAGGCCATTGGGACCGTCCCGGAAAGCGAGGAAGAGAACGAGGCTACCCGGTTGTTGACCCGGGCTTTTACCGACCGCTTTGCCAGTGCCTATTATGATGGCGAACGTTTTATCGCGGCCTTGTATGCCAGTGGAGGGGCCAGGCAGGTTGCAAAGGCAT
>JAYGDV010000571.1:0-4545 GCA_046582735.1 Planctomycetota bacterium | reverse complement strand
CGGGACTCTGGAAGCCGGTCGGCTTCGGCGGCAGCAACACCTCGGTATTCAAGCAGGACAAGGGCGACAAGCTCTACCGCCGCAGCATGTACACCTTCTGGAAACGCACATCGCCTCCCCCTTCTATGGAGACCTTCGATGCGCCCAGCCGCGAGACCTGCCAGGTTCGCAGGGCGCGCACCAACACTCCCCTGCAGGCGCTGGTGCTGATGAATGACGTGCAGTTTGTCGAGGCGGCGAGAAAATTCGCCGAGCGGGTGGTCCGCGAAGGTGGCGCCGGCGTTGAAGACCGGTCGGTCTTCGCTTTTAGATCCATCCTTGGACGGCAGCCCGGAACCTCCGAACGATCTGCCCTTGCCCGGATCTACAAAGAGTACGTGATTGAGTTCAAGGTCGATCCGGGATCGGCTGCAAAGCTTCTCGCCGTGGGCGAATCACCACGCGACCAGAAAATGGATGTCAACGAGCTCGCGGCCTGGACCATGGTGACCCACCTGCTCCTGAACCTGAGTGAAACAGTAACCAAGGGATAGCCCTCTGAACGCCGCCTGGCGGTAAACGAATAAAAAATCATGAACATCAAAGAACAAATGATGGACCCGCTGCTCGAGGCAGGGCTCGTTGAAACACGGCGGCACTTCTTCGGACGAGCTGCAGGCGGGATCGGAACCGCCGCCCTGGCTTCGCTGGTCAACCCCGACCTCTTTGCAAGCGGTGCCGGTGGCAAAGCCGGCCCCCTTGGCGGAATTCCTCACTTCGCACCGAAGGCCAAGCGGGTGATCTACCTCTTCATGTCAGGAGCTCCCTCGCAACTGGACATGTGGGACTACAAGCCGAAGATGAAGGAGTACTACAATAAGGAGCTTCCGGCCTCGATTCGCCGCGGGCAGCGCATCACGACCATGACATCCGGGCAGAAGAGGTTCCCTGTCGCGCCCTCGATCTTCAAGTTCAACCAGCACGGCTCCAACGGGGCCTGGGTCAGCGAGCTCCTGCCACATACCGCAAAGATGGTCGATGACATCGCCGTCATCAAGACCGTCAACACCGAGGCGATCAACCACGACCCCGCCATTACCTACATCCAGACCGGCAGCCAGCTTCCCGGCCGGCCCAGCGCCGGGGCCTGGATGTCCTACGGCCTAGGCAGCATGAACGAGAACCTGCCGGCCTTCATGGTACTGCACTCAACGGTCAATGGAGGCTTCGGTGGCCAGGCCCTTTATTCACGGCTCTGGGGAGCCGGGTTCCTGTCGAACCGCCACCAGGGCGTCAGCCTGCGCTCAACCGGAGATCCTGTGCTCTACCTGTCCAACCCGGCCGGCATGTCTGACGCCATGCGCCGAAAAATGCTCGATGAGCTGGGGCGTCTCAACAGGGAACGGTTCGCGGAAGTCGGCGATCCTGAGATCCAGGCACGGATCTCGCAATACGAGATGGCCTACCGCATGCAGTCCTCGGTACCCGAGCTCACCGACATCTCGGGCGAAAGCGAGAAGACCCTCGAGATGTACGGCCCCGAGGTCAAGAAGCCCGGGACCTTCGCCGCCAACTGCCTGCTGGCGCGGCGGCTTGCCGAACGTGGCGTCCGCTTCACCCAGATCTTTATCCGCCAGTGGGACCAACACGGTAACCTGCCAAAAGACATCCGCCGCCAGTGCGGCATCGTCGACCAACCCTCTTACGCCCTCGTCCAGGACCTCAAGCAACGCGGCATGCTCGACGACACCCTGGTGATCTGGGGTGGAGAGTTCGGACGAACGATCTACTGCCAGGGCGGGCTCTCCAACAAGAACTACGGACGTGACCACCACCCCCGCTGCTATACCAAGTGGATGGCAGGAGCAGGAATCAAGGGCGGGATCGTCTACGGCGAGACCGATGACTTCAGCTACAACGTCACCGACAAGCCGGTCCATATTCACGATCTGAACGCAACGATCATGCACCAGTTCGGCGTCGACCATCAGCGCCTCACCTACCGCCACCAGGGGCGGGATTTCCGCCTGACCGACGTGCACGGCAAGGTTGTGAAAGGAATCCTGTCCTGACGGGAGGAAGGATCAGTTTTGCTTCTTCTTCCCGGCCTTTGGCTTGCGGACGTAGGCCGCACCATTATCCGGCGGCATCGACTTATGCCAGGCGATGAGCTTCTTTGACAGCCGCCCGACAATCTCCGGATGCTTACCGGCCAGGTTCTCCTTCTCGCCGCGGTCGCGGGACAGGTCGTAGAGCTCCGGCTCAGACCCATCGTACTCGCACAGAAGCTTCCAGTTTCCTTCGCGAACCGCCAGGTCGGGCAGGTCGTTGTCACCATAGAAGGAATCCCGGTCCGGAGGCCGGCGGAAAAGAATAGGCGCCTTGCGGGATCCACCTTCGCCCAGCAGAGCGCCCGGGAGTGCTTCACCATCGTATTTGACTCCTTGCGGGGCAGCTACACCGGTGATCTCCAGCAGGGTCGGAGCAAGGTCAATGGCCGAGAAAACAGTCTCGCGGTCGACATGGCCCTTCTTCTTGAGCAGTCCCGGGCCCCAGGCAATCAGAGAAGACCGCACACCACCTTCGTAGAGGTGGGTCTTGAAACCTCGAAAGGGACCGGCCGATCCGGCACCCATCTCCGGCCCGTTATCCGAGCAGATCAGGACTAGGGTGTTCTCCCGCAGGGCATCATCTCCCCGGATGAGATCGAAAAGCTTGCCGAACTGGCGGTCCATCTCCTGCAGCACGGAGTGGTACAGCCCGCGCTTTCCGTCGGCCCACTTGTCAACCGGGGGCCAGAACGGGCTGTGCACATCATCGGGCCAGAGATTGATGTAGAAGGGCTTCTTCGCTGCCCGGGCTTTCCTGATGAAAGGAATCGCTTCATCGATAAAGCCACCGGTGATTTTCGAGCGCAGCATCCACCTGTAGCCCTTCCCCAGGCGCTCAGCATCGCCCCAGATCCTGCCGGGCTTTTCCTGCCCCGGCTTGAGCACCAGCGGCAACAGCTTCGGCCCCATTCCCTCGAAGTTGGTCAGCGAGGCGTCGAAACCGTAGGCGGTGATCGCCGGGGCGTCAGCGACATTGCGCTGCCCTCCCATATGCCACTTGCCGAAATGCCCGGTGGCGTAGCCGGCCTGCTGCAGGGAGCGCGCCAGCATCGGTGCCTTCGGGTCGAGCCACTGCGCCATGCCGCGCTTCTTGTTGTGGTCGCGATTGCTCAGGAAGGAGGTGATCTTCCAGCGCTGGGGATACTGGCCCGTCGAGATGGCCGTGCGCGAGGATGAGCAGATCGGCGAGTTGACGTAGAACTGCTCAAAGCGGATGCCCTCGGCGGCCATCCGGTCGATGTTGGGAGTGCTGGCATCCTTATTGCCGAAACAGGAGAAATCGCCCCAGCCCATATCATCGATGAAGAAGAGGACGATGTTGGGGCGCTCCTTTGAAAAAACCGGCAGCGCAAGCGCCAGGAGAAAAAGGAAAGCCGGCAGAAAGAGCCCGTGTCTTGTCGAATTCGGCTTCATGGAATCACTTCTGCTCTGCGATGCAGTAAAGAAACTTTCGCCCACGCAGGAAGAGCTGGTTCCCGGCAAGCGAGGGAGATGAGTCAAAGCGCTCATCCAGTTTGTTGGTCGCCAGGACCTCGAGCTTCTTCGAGCGCTTGAGCACGAGCGTGGTACCGCTTCGGCCGGTGAAGTACACCCGGCCGGCGGCGCCCACGGGGGATGCGTAGATATTCGACAGGCCCGGAAGGCGGGTGCGATCGATGATCACATCGCCGGTCTGTGTCGCCAGGCAGGTAAGGATGTTGCGGTTGGACTGGGTGAAATAGAGCATCCCGTCGTACTCAATCGGGGATGGCACATAGGGCGTTCCACGATCCTTGCGCCAGGCGATGGATTCTGTTTTCGAGATGTCCCCCTTCGCCGAGAGCGGCAGGGCCAGTAGAGAATAGCCCTGGTAGCCGCTCATGCAGCAGACGAGATCGCCGCTGATGACAGGCGAGGGGATCACGTTGCCGGTCAGCCCGCCGCACTGCCAGATGATCTTTCCGTTCTCGAGGTCATAGCACCTCACCATCTTCGAGGCCGGCACGACGACCTGGGTCCGCCCGCTGTGGCGAATGACCACGGGGGTGGCCCAGGCGTTGGGCTCCTCCCGTTTTTTCTCCCAGAGGGTCTTGCCTGTTTTCGCGCTGAGTACAAGAACAGACGACTGGCGCGCCTGGTCGCGCACGATCACCAGCCTTCCATCGTGGATGACTGGCGAGCAACCCTCCCCGAGGCTCGCCCCCATACGCGCCTTGCCGAGATTCCGCTGCCAGAGCTTCTTTCCCTCGAGGTCATAGCAGTACAGCCCTGCGGATCCAAACCAGCAGTAGAGCCGTTCGCCATCGGTCGTCGGCGATGCGGAGGCGAAATCGTTGTCACCGTGGTGCCCCTCGTGCGGGATCCCCTCCCCCGCCGTTCGGCGCCAGAGCTCCTTGCCGTTCTTTCGGTCGAGACAGAGCACCACGAACCGCTGGACGGAATTGGGAAAGGTGATCCCGAACACGCGCTTTGGCTG
>JAYGDV010000564.1:0-3122 GCA_046582735.1 Planctomycetota bacterium | reverse complement strand
GAAGGTACTTACCCGTTGCCGGCACGAGGATCTCTGCGGTCTGCCCGGAGGAGGGAAAGGAACGATCGGAAACAGCCAGGTAAAGGGCCATCAGGGTTTCTTCATTGTCAGACTCACTCTCGTCTGCTTCAACCCGTGCGAGGCGGGCGCTCCTCTGGATCGACCAGAAAAACCGGGAGGCCTCGTAGGGATCGGGATAGGCTCGAACCATTCTCAGCACGTCATCGATCTTGTCGCACTGGGAGTTGATCCCCAGGAAAAAAAACCCACCCGGCACCCAATTGGCCGGGGTCAAAGCGAAATTAAACAGCTCCCCGGTCGCATCCCGGATACTGCTGGATCCGTAATAGGGAAGATTCAGATAGATCCTTGAATCCCATCCCCAGCGTCCGAAGGCAAGCCCCACATCCTCGGGATCCGGCCGCGCCAGCCCGAGATCCGATGCCGGGTCGAACAGCCCCGCTATTCCGATGGTTCCATTGATAAGAAACCGGGAGGTTTCTACCCCGGCAGTCCTGACCTGGCCCTGCAGTACATTCGCCACCAGCCGCTTGGGATAGGCTACGGTATAGGTGAAATTATCGATCCTCCGGCGAGCCGCCGGCGGGAAGATGAAACGATGGGCCTTGCTCAGGGGAGACACAAGGTAGTTAAGGAAAATGAAATTGGCCGCGCCGACAGCCCGGTTCAAAGGCTCGAGGGGATCATCGAGCAGTTCCACCGGGTGGGGTTCCTCCAGCTGGAAGTAGACGTTGCCGGGGCCCTTGTAAGCGCTCCAGTCCCTCTTCTCTGTTTCGATCGTGCTGCAGGCACTGAAAGAGAGAAGCAGGAGGAGACAGGCAGGCAAGCTGAAGAATTTTCTCCCCATCGCTATACGCTCCATCTTAGCAGAAAGGCACCGCAATTTACACGAAGCCTGGCTCAACCCTGCCGGGAACTTCGTCCGGCCAGAAAACACCCGAATCAACCCCCTCAGTCTATCCACAGAAAGCGGCTCTGCCAACCTGCTTTAACAACGAAGAGACCCAGCCTGCCGGTCAGCTTCTACAGCCCGGACCCACCGGGGAGAAAGGATCAGGCATTTCCATCGGTGATATCCAGGAATCTCTCCTCGAGGGTGGAGCCCTTCCTGATATCCGTGAAACTCAATCCGTTGGCTGAAAGGATCCCGACCACAGAGGTCACCAGGTCCGCATTATCAAGGTGGCGGGAATCAACGATGCAGACCAGCTTCTTCAGGTCGCGAGAAAGACTGGCATCTGAAATAAGCGACAGGCCGAGAATGGCCTGGAGCAGCGCCCCGGTCGCCTCTGAGGCAAGAGTAAAGGTGATCTTTGCGGTCTCCTTCGTAAAATCACTGAGGTTCTCCGAAGAAACGAGCTTGCCCTTGTCGAGAATCACCACGTGGTCGCAGATATCCGCGATTTCATCGAGATTGTGGCTGGAGACCAGAACGGTCCGCCGGCCTTTGAGGCTCCTGATCAGCTCACGTATATTTCGAGCCTGGGCTGGATCGAGCCCGGCAGTAGGCTCATCGAGGAGAATGATCTTCGCTGAACCGATCAGGGTCTGGGCAATCGCCATACGCTTGTGCATTCCATGGGAGAGCTGATCGCCCTGCTTGTTGCCCGCCTCGAGCAGGTCCACCTCTTTAAGAACGCGGCGGGCCTCTTCCTCTGCCTCCGACTGGCTGAATCCCATGAGCCTTGCGTACCAGGTGAAATGCCTGAAGATCGATATCTGGTTGAGAAACCGGGCATCCTGCGGCAGTATCGAAATTGCTCCGTTACCCGAGGAGCCGGTAAGTCGCCCACTCTCCTCTCCAAACAACCGGAACCCCCCACCACTGGGCTGGAGAAAGCCGGCCAGCAGCGAGAAGAGGGTGGTTTTACCCGCACCGTTAGGCCCGACCAGCCCTGCAATGCAGCCTTCAGGAACCTCGAAGCTGACGTTATCAAGCGCCGCGACGCGGTTGAATAACTTCGTGAGTCGCGTGATCTCCAGAGCGTTCATGCCTCAGACATCCCGTCTGCTGAAAATAAGATTTCCAAGAAAAATAAAAATCAGGCTGTAGGCAGCAACTCCCCCAACCCCTTGCAGGAAACGTTGTGGATCATCGGATAGCAGCGGGTACTTCACCACTGTCGGCATTAAATAACTGAAAAATTTGAAGCCGTCGCTAACCCATGAGCCGACCGCCCCGAGCACCCAGAAAATCGACCAGGCTCCGGTCGCCAGCAGGTAAGACAGGAAAGCGTTTGGTATGAAGGTATTGATAAAGGCTATCATCGAGATAAAAGGGATGCCGTAGATCGCCAGGATCCCGATCATCCGCAGAACGAGGATGTAATCAGAATCTCGATTCCCTCCATCCCCGAATTGCATCAGCACCAGGCCTATCAGGAACAGGGAGCAGGACGAAATCACCACCCAGCTGATCCACGAGCTCAGCAAGCGCGCCAGGAACAGGCTGCGACGGGTAACCCTCGGCAGGATAAATCGAATATGCCTTCTGGATAATTCACTGGCAGTCTGGTCGGAGGCTACCAGCATGACAATCCATGGAGTCCCCAGCAGCGCAAGCCAGAAAAAGATGCCCAGCAAGGGTGAATGGTTGGCAAATAAAGACAGCAGCGCAGGATCTGTCACTTCCTTGAGCCAGCCAATGAGCGGAATTCCATCCTCCTGGAAACCGCCATCAGCAATCTGCCTGAATTCAGAAAAAGCGCCGTTAAGGTCTTCGGCTGACCGCCCGAGGTAGATGCCTATGACGATGAAGTAGAGGGCAGATGAGATCAATGCCAGGATGATGACAGGGTTGTTTTTCGCCCGGACAAGCTCAAAACTCAAAATACGCCTGATTTCGCCTGTCATAACCGTGGCCTCGATTTGGAGAGCGAAACAGAGAGGCTCCAGATAGAGCAGAGGAACGGCATAGGCCGTTCCTCTGTTCTATCTGCGGGAAGAGAAACTACTATCCCTGCCTAATCAGAATCTGCCTCTGCTTTGCCAGTCTCCGGGGTCTCTTCGGCCTCTGCTTCGGGCGCTGCTTCGGCCTCTGCTTCGGGCGCTGCTTCGGCCTCTGCTTCGGGCGCTGCTTCGGCCTCTGCTTCGGGCGCTGG
>JAYGDV010000249.1:0-15739 GCA_046582735.1 Planctomycetota bacterium | reverse complement strand
AGCCGGTTGAGACCGCCTTCCTTGGAGCCCTGCCGCCAGCCACCGCCGTGGATATAAGCGATGACGGCCAGGGGTTTGTCCGTGGTGCGTTTCTCAGGCAGGGCGAGGTCGAGTGCCTGGCGCGGATTGTCGGTTCCGGCGTAGGCGATGTTCTTCTCGATCCGGATACCCTGGAGAGCGCGCGGCTGGCGCGCCTGGTTACTGTTTCGCGGCAGGCGGCCAACGAAGGTGAGGTGCTCCTTCAGCGAGATGAAGCCATCCTTGTCGGTGTCGACCCGCCCGAAATTCTTCCGGTTGCGCTCGGGAAGCTCCTCGCGGGTGAGCTTGCCGTCCTTGTTGCTGTCCCACTCGGTGAAGCGCCGGTCGGGTTTGAGCTCCTGGGCGGAAGAAAGCATCGGCAGCAGCAGGGAGCCACAGGCAAGGACCAGTATTCTCAATTGGCGGATCATGGATTCCTCGTAGCTATCGAATGAAACAGGGTTTGAGCCGAAGAACCAGTATAGCCGGGTTTCACAGCGGCTTCCACAGGACTGGGGAGGCGGTGAGAGGATGTGCGGCCCTGGCGGTATTTAGCTTGAAGCGGTCTTCGTGTCCTCCCTAAGATGAGGGATGTGAATGAGAGCGTTTGGATTCACCCGGCGCCTCTTTGAAAGCGAGACAAGATGAATTTTCACGACCGCTTCTTCAGATCTTCCGTACTGGTTTTTCTTCCGCTTCTTGCGAGCCCGTCCATTTTCCCTGATGACTGGCCCAATTGGCGCGGGCCGAACCACGATGGGGCCAGCGCGGAGAAGGGGCTCTCTTTCAGCTGGAAGTCGAAGCCGAAGGTATTGTGGAAGCGCGAGCTTGGAGCTTCTTTCAGCTCCTTCGCCGCTGTCGGTGAGCGGGTTTATACCTGTGGTACCTCCGGGGGCAAGCAGAAGCTGATCTGCCTCGGCGCGACCGATGGCAAGCCCCTCTGGGAGATCGATATCGAGGGCGAGCTCGAGGAGCGCCAGGGCGGAGATGGCTGCCGGGCGACTCCCGCGGTCAGCGATGGCCGGGTGTACGTCCTTGGAGCGAAGGGGACCCTGCTCTGCGTCAAGGCGGAGGACGGTAGCGAGGTCTGGCGTCAGAAGTTTTCCGCCGCCCCGACCTGGTTCTACAGCGGCTCCGTTCTCATCGAGGGGGAGCTGGCTGTGGTCTCGCCCGGGGGGGGAGCCGGAAGCCTGGCGGCCTTCAATAGGAAGACCGGGTCCCTGGTCTGGAAGGTGGGCTCGGATGGGGCCGGCTATGCGACCCCCTATCCCTTCACCTTTGAAAAGACCCGCTATATTGCCTGCTTCAGCGCCAAGGAGATCCTGGTGGTTGAGGCGGGTGACGGCGCCGTCGCCTGGAGGTCACCCTGGAAGACCAGCTATGACGTCAACTCGGCGACGCCGATCTATCACGATGGAGGCCTCTTTATCAGCTCGGGCTATGGCCACGGCTGCGCGCTCTTCAGGTTGCGCAAGTCCGATGGCAAGCTCTCCGTCCGCGAGGTCTGGAACAACCAGTCGATTCGCAGCAAGTTCCAGACCTTCGTGCTCTACAAGGGCTTCCTCTTCGGAGCCGACGAGCAGGCGTTGAAGTGCGTGCAATGGAAGACCGGGAAGCTTGCCTGGAGAAAGGATCGCATGGGAACCCGCGGCAGCCGGACCCGTCACGGAACCCTGGTTCTCGCCGATGGGCACCTCGTCTTCCTGGCCGAGAATGGCCAGTTGCTCATCGCCAGGGCCTCACCTTCGGGTTTCAAGCCGCGCGCGGGGGCGAAGCTGCTATCGGGCAAATGCTGGACGGCACCGGCGGTGCAGGCTGGCAGGCTCTATCTGCGCAACCAGACGACGGCGGTCTGCGTTGACCTGGGGAAATAAACCAGGGCCAGGGTCACTTCTTCTTTTTCTCTTTTGACCGCAGGATGTTCGCGTGGACATGCGCCACATCCCACATGTAGTGGCCGATCTTGTGGTCGTCGGCTGCCTTGACGATGTGCTTGCGGGCCAGCTCCCCTTTGCCGGCGGCTTCAAAGTAGAGGCCGAGGTAAAGATGGGTGTAGAAGAGCCGCATATTGAGCTCGCGGGGTGATGGGTCACCCGCCCGTGCGGCCTTGATAACATCTGCGGGTTCCAGCTTTCCGGCATAGAGGTCATAGATCTGGCGCATCGGCACCCGGCGGTCGTCACCGATCTTCAGGATGGCCTTGCTTGCAGCGTCGGTTCCGCTGAGGCGGGCCATGCAGAGATAACGCCAGGTGGCGTTCTCGACATCGCTTGAGTCGACAGTCTGGTAGCCTTCAAACTGCTTTTTTCCTTCTTTAAATTTATCTGCGTAGTAGTAGGAGATGCCGCGTCTCCAGTGCCAGGGCTCTCTTTTGGGGTCGAGCGTGACAGCCATGTCGAAATCGGCCACCGACTCTCTGATCCTTCCTGCGATGAAGTGCAGGCCGCCTCTTCGGTCAAAGGCTCCGGCTGCCCGCAATGCCAGGCTTTGAGCTTCGCGCTTCGCTTCGTTGGCTTTCAGCAGAAGAGATTCGGGGGTCTCCTGGGCCGCGAGTTTCAGCTGGGGCAGGGCTGCGAGCAGCAATGTTGCCAGGGGGAGGGAGACGGTTTTGATCATGTTGGTGGTCCTGTGGGTTTGGATGGGTTTCCGGGAACCGGGCTTTCCTTGCGAACAGATAGTATCGCAGGTTGGGCCGGAATTTGTATACTGGCGGGTCCGGTTTCAATATCAACTCTCGCCAAGGAGCATTTCCATGCAACTCGCCCGGATTCTCAGTTTCATCCCCTGCATCTTTCTGCTGGTTTCCTGTTCGGTGACGACCACGAAGCTCACCACGGCTCCCTTCGGGAAGACCGCCGATGGCGCCGCTGTCGAGGTCTACACGATGGTGAACAAGAACGGCGTTACGGCAAAGGTTATGACCTACGGAGCCCTTCTGACAGAGCTGCATGTTCCGGGTCGCGATGGGAATCTTGAGGACGTGGTCCTCGGTTTCGATTCCCTCGACGGCTACCTGGCTGGCCATCCCTATTTTGGCGCCACCACCGGCCGGGTGGCCAATAGGATCGCCGGCGGTAAGTTCAAGATCGGCGACAAGGAATACACCCTGGCGAAGAACAACGGAGCGAACCACCTGCATGGAGGTGTCAAGGGCCTCGACAAGAGGGTCTGGAAGATCAAGGCCATACAGGGCGCCCGGGCATCCATGCTTTTCTGCACCTACAACTCACCTGATGGTGAAGAGGGTTATCCCGGCAACCTCGATATCAGGGTGATCTACAAGCTCACCGACGCCAACGAGTTGATCATCGATTACTGGGCCAAGACCGACAAGGCCACCCCGGTCAACCTGACCCATCACTCCTATTTCAACCTGGCCGGCGCCGGCAGCGGGACGATTCTCGACCACGATCTGATGATCGCCGCGAGCCACTACACTCCCATCGATGGCGGAGGGATACCGACCGGCGAGATCAAGGCGGTGAAGGACACGGTGATGGATTTCACCAAGCCGATGAAGATCGGATCGCGGATCGGCAAGCTTCCTCCTTCTGAAGGCAATCCCGGTGGCTACGACCACAACTATTGTCTCAATTCCAAGGACGACACCCTGGCCCTCGCTGCAACGCTCTACGATGCCGGCTCCGGACGCCTGCTCGAGATCCTGACCACGGAGCCGGGTATCCAGCTCTACACCGGTAACTATCTCGATGGGTCCAACGTCGGCAAGGGCGGCAACAAATACGAGAAGAACCATGGAATCTGCCTGGAGACCCAGCACTTTCCCGACTCCATCAACCAGGCCAATTTTCCGCCGGTTCTCCTGAAGCCGGGAGAAATCTACCAGCACACGACGGTACACCGCTTCTCGGCCAAGTAAGACCCCACTGCCGCTTATTTCTTCGCGACAGTTACCGAGAAGGCCGCGAGTCCGTCAAGGATCCGTGGAGGGTGGAAGAGGCGCGGGAAGGTCTTCCTGAGGGCTTCCCGCGTGCCGGCCTCCAGTCGCTGGGTTTTCCCGTCGATTGCGATGGTTGTAAAGATGCGGAAGGTTCCCGCGGTCCCGGGTTCGAGCTCCTTATCGAGGCTGATACGGAGCTCGGCTGAGGTCTTTCCCTTGTCGATCCGCGCCTTGGCGCCCTTCGCCCCGGCAGGAAGACCGGCAGCCTCGAGCTCGACCGGTCCATCGTAACCGTTTCTCCTGCAGTGGACCTTCACCTTGAAGCTGCCGCCGGCCGGTGCATGGTAGACCGTTTCGGCAAGCTCCAGCAAGAAGCGCCCCTTTGTCGGGCGCACCTCGATCCGGTAGACGTGCTCGGGGCCTCCCCGTCCGATGAGATCCTCAACCATGAGGATGACCGGGCCATCACTGGTGAAGGTATGATCGATCGAGCCCTCATCGAAGTAGTAGTTCTTGCCCTTCTGCTTGTCCTTGCCGGGGTCATACGACTGGTCCTCGGCATCGGTGATCTTGCCACCCCCGGGTTTCTCGAGCCTGAGGAAGAGATCGGTGGGCGAGCCCGAGCGCTGTGTCTCACCGCGAATTAGTATGCGCCCACCCTTTTTCCCTTCGATGGAATAATAATCGCGGTCTCCTTTTGAGCTGAAGCGGCCATTGATGGCGCAAGGGTATTCGAGCCGGACGGCGCTGCCCGCCTGGTCGTTCGGTTCTTTTTCCAGCAGCTCCGGCAGGTCGCTTGCAAGCAGGGTGACGAAATTCGAGCTTCTGCTGCCGGGTGGGCGAACTGTAAGGGAGAAGGCGCGGCCGTTCGAGCCTTCCGGAAGATGGACGTCACGCGGCTTGATGGAGGCTGAGTCGATACCGGTGATCGAGATCTTTGCGGATTTCCCCTGCTCCGTGCGCATGGGATAGGGGGCTGAGACCAGGGGGAAGTCGCCTATTCGCAGGCGGTAGTCGAAGCCTTCGCCTCCCCGCCAGGTGACATCGCGAAGCTCGAGAAGGTAGGAGCCATCTTTTTCAGCTCGCCAGGAGATCCGGCTGTCAGCGCCGGCAGAGTCATTGCTGTAGGCGAGCTCTTTCTGCGAGGAATCAAGGATCCGCAGGATGGGGTCGAGGTTGGAGCCGATTCGCTGGGACATCACCTCGAAGGAAAGGCCCTGGCCGGCGCGTGCTTTAAAGCTGTAGTAGCGCACCTGGTCGGTTTTCGTCTGCGAATCGATGGCGCAGAGTGGTTCGATGGCGAGGGCCCTGGAGGCGGAGGTGTTCTCTGTTCCTGCAGGCCGGGTGGGCAGGTCGTCGATAGCGAAGAGCCTGAGGTTGGACAGGCCCCCGGGGCCGGTTGCACGGACCGCGCCGATACCGATCGGCGTCCCCTTCGCCACCTCGATCCGGATGCGCACCTCCTTGCCGTTGCGTTTTTCTCCGGCGACGATGGAGGTCTTCGAGTCAAAGGAGGTCCAGAGGCCGGTTACCGTCTCCAGGTTTTCGCCGGCGATGACCACCTCGGTGGTCTGTCCGGGGGCCGCCGCCAGCGGCAGTATGGACCTGATCTTCGGAGGCTTAGCCGTCAGCGGCCCCGCGAGCAGGAGGAGTACGAGGCTCAGGGGAATTGCCCGGTGTGAAAAACCAGCCTGGTTGTGCTCAAAAATCATGGTTGCTGCATCTTCTGTTCTTCTGGTGATCTTGCAGAGCTCTCATTTCACCGGAAGATGGGTTCTTTTTCAGCAAAGATCATTTCGCCTGTGTTAGGTTCAGACGGTCAAGGCGGTCGCTGGCCGGGAATCAGCATGAACGTAACCAGGATCATCCAGAAAAAACGCGACGGCGAGGCTCTCGACCCGGGTGAGATCTCTGCTGTGATCGAGGGTTACGTTTCAGGGGCCGTGCCGGAGTACCAGGTGGCGGCACTGGCGATGGCCATCTATTTCCAGGGGATGAATAAGTCCGAAACAAGCGCCCTGACAAGGGTTCTGATGGAATCGGGTACGTGTCTCGATTGGGCCGGAGTTGAGGGTTTACGGGTTGATAAGCATTCCACCGGCGGCCAGGGTGACAAGGTTTCGCTGATCCTGGCTCCGTTGGTGGCCTGTTGCGGTGTCCAGGTGCCGATGGTGGCAGGTCGCGGACTGGGCCCCACCGGGGGCACCATCGACAAGCTCGAGGCGATCCCCGGTTTCCGCACGGGGCTCAGTCCGGCCGAGATCCGGCGAGTTACCGAAGAGGTGGGTTGCGTGATCTCCTCCCAGGGTGGAGAGTTCGCTCCAGCCGACGGCAAGCTCTACGCCCTGCGCGATGTGACCGCGACGGTCGCATCGGTGCCGTTGATCACCGCCAGCATCATGAGCAAGAAACTGGCCGAGGGGCTCGATGCCCTGGCGCTCGACATCAAGTGGGGCAGTGGCGCCTTCATGAAGGATCTCGACCGGGCCCGGTCTCTCGGAGCCGCCATGGCCGCTGTAGGGGAGAGCATGGGCGTGCGTACCGCTTTTCTCGTGACCGACATGAACCAGCCGCTCGGCCACGCGGTGGGAAATGCCAACGAGGTGCGCGAGGCTCTTTCGGCGCTTGGAGGGGAGGGGCCGGATGACCTCATGGAGGTGGTTTATGAACTGGGCGCTCTCATGCTGACCTCGGTGGGCCACTCTGAAGACGGGGTTGTCGCACGCACAAAACTCGAGGAAGAGCTCACCTCCGGGCGGCCGCTCGAAAAATTCATGGAGATGGTTCGGGCCCAGGGTGGAGATGCCGGGTCGGAGCTCGAACTGGCACCCTCCAGCGAGGTTCGGGCCTCCCGCGCCGGCTATGTCTCGGCCATTGATGGCGAAGCTCTCGGCTACGCCCTGATAGCCCTCGGCGGCGGCCGCCGTTCGCTCGAAGATGTGGTAGACCCCAGCGTTGGCCTCCAGATGAGAGTCCGCCTCGGTGACGAGGTAGAGGAGGGCCAGCCCCTGCTTGATCTGTTGAGTACCGGCAGGGGCCATGAGGAGGCGCTCTCATTGGCTGAGAGGGCAGTGAGCATCACAGGCGAACCACCGTTGGAATTGCCGACCATTATCTCTGAGGGAGTCCAGGGAGAGCTTCGTTCAAATCGTTGAATGAAACTGATCAGCTTAAAAGGGCTGCGGTAGCAACCCCTGCGACCAGGAAAAAGAACAGCACGCAACAGCCGGCAGCCCGGCCGACTTTCTGTTGCCGGCCTAGACGGGTCAATGGGATGCCGATTTTCCGCGAGATCTTGCCTTTAAGCGCTGAGAGACCGATGGCTCTTTTTCAGGACCACGAGAAGCCGAATTTTCGTCCCATGAGTTATTTCCGTCTGGATTGGGGTTTCAGACCAGTTCACTGACCGGTTCGGTGCGGTCAAGAAGGTAGTGGGGGCGGCCGCCGGAGTCGGCGATGGTGGTCGCCGCGAGGTCGATTCCGAGGCAGTGGTAGAGGGTCGCGAAGACCTCCTGGTAGTGGACCGGGCGGGTGATGGCCTCACCGGCGAAACGGTCGGTCGCTCCGATGATCTGCCCGGTCTTCATGCCGCCGCCGGCCAGGAGAGCCATACCGACCCTGGGCCAGTGGTCGCGCCCGCCGTTCTTGGAGTTGATCTTGGGGGTTCGGCCGAATTCTCCCCAGGCGACGATGGCGACGTCATCGAGCATGCCGCGCTCGTCGAGGTCGGTCACCAGGGCGTGGAGCCCGTGGTCGACGATCGGCAGGGTGTGGCGCATGCGCGGGTAGTTCGAGGAGTGGGTGTCGAAGTCTGAGATCGACAGGCTCACGCAGCGGACCCCGGCCTCTACCAGGCGCCTGGCGAGCAGGAACTTCCTGGTCGAGCCGGCGCCCTCGTTGGTGCCGAGGGGCCTGTTCTTGGCTCCAGGCAGGGTGTAGCGCGCAACCACCGCCGGGTCTTCCTTCTCGAGGTCGAGTGCATCGGCGAATTTTCCGGAGGTGAGGATTTCCATGGCCTGGCGGGTGAAACGGTCGAGGGCGTCCATCTGGCCGCCTGAATCGGCGCTGCGCTTCAGGCTGTCAAGCTCCTCGAGCAGTCCGACGCGCGTTTTCATGCGCTCGGCGCTGAGGCTCTTGTTGAGAGCCATGCTGGTGGCATGGTTGCCGCCGAGGGCCTTGAGCTCTCCCTTCATGCCTTCTTCCAGCGGCCGCTCAAACATCTTGGAGATGTCAGGGCGGAAGGGGCCATAGGCCGGGCCGAGGAAACCGGGGCGGGCGCTGTTTCGCACCAGGGGACGTCCCTGCATGAGGTCGACGAAGCAGGGCGCCGGATCAGACGGTGATCCTTTCAGCTTCGAGAGAATCGCTCCCATGGCGGGGCGTCCGCCAATCGAGTCGAGATCCTTGCGGTCAAAGCCGGACTGGCATTGGAAGGCATCGTGCTGGCTGGAAGCTCCGACCAGCGACCGGATGAATGCGAACTTGTCGGCGATGGAGGCGAGCTTCGGCAGCAGCTCGGAGATCAACAGGCCGGGTATTTTTGAACGGATGGGCTTGAACTCGCCGCGGATCTCGCGCGGCGAGTCCGGCTTCAGGTCGATCATATCCATCTGCGGCGGCCCGCCATCGAGGTGAATGTTGATCACCGCTTTTGTTGAAGAGCCGATTCCTCCCAGGCTCTCAGCGCGCAGCAGGTCAGCCAGGGTGAGTCCGCAGAACCCTGCGGCGCCGGCGCTCAGGAAGGCACGGCGCGAGAGTCCGTCACAGTGGCTGAATTGCGGTCCGTGGATTTCGAGCATGGTTAAATTCCCGCTTCGCTGCGGTATCTATCCCTGTTTTCGGCTGATCAATCTTCCTGCTGAAGAATATTATCGCCCGAGTCGGTTCGAAAGACAAACCTTCTCGAAGGAACCGGAAAAGACGCTGTTTAGCGGGATTTGAGTGGTGTGGGGCCGGGGCAATCGGCAAAAATACGAAGCCCTGATTCGCCGGGTTGATGTTGAGGCGATGTGAAAGCCCTGGAGTTTGCTCATGGACTATTGGTTCGCGTGGATAAATTCACCGGAGGCCTGGATTGCCCTCCTGACCCTTACCGCTCTCGAGTTGATTCTCGGTATCGACAATATCGTTTTCATCTCGGTGCTCACCGGCCGGCTTCCCGAGGAAAAGCGCAAGAGCGCCTGGCGAACGGGTCTCCTGCTGGCCATGGGAATGCGGATTGCCCTGCTCTTCTGCCTGGGCTGGGTTCTCGGGCTGGAGGCTTCACTGTTCACGGTTTACGGAGACGAACTCGACCTGGAAAACGCGGGAAACATTTCCGGGCGCGACCTGATCCTGATACTCGGCGGCCTGTTCCTGCTGGGCAAGAGTACTCACGAGATCCATCAGAATCTCGAGGGTCATGAAGGCGAGGGCGGCGGGAAAGCTGTTGTGGCGGGTTTCGCGGCGACCCTGGTGCAGATCATGCTCCTGGATATAGTCTTTTCTCTCGACTCGGTCATCACCGCGGTCGGTATGGTGGACAAGGAACACATGGCGGTCATGATCTTCGCCGTCGTCATCTCGGTGCTGCTCATGATCTTCTTCGCCCGCGGCGTCGGCAGGTTCGTCAATGAGCGTCCGACCATCAAGATCCTTGCGCTGAGCTTTCTGCTCCTGATCGGCATGGCGCTGGTGGCCGATGGACTCACTCTCCATATTCCCAAGGGTTATATCTACTTTGCCATGGGCTTCTCGCTCTTCGTCGAATTGCTCAACCTGAAGGTTATCGCACTGAAGAGTGGGGCCGGGAAGAAGGACACAACAGGCAAGAGCGAAGCCTGAGGAATCACTTCTTCGCGGCGCGGGCTTTCTTGTCGAGCTCTTCGAGCTTGAAGCGGACGCTCACGATAAAGGGCGACTCTCCCTTGACCCAGTGGCCGTAGGTGGTTGTTACGAAGGTGCCGTCGGGAAGCCGCTCGACGCCGGGGTAGGCGCAGTCAGCGCCGCGGGTATTATCCATGAGGCGTACGCGGTACTGTCCCTCCCTTCCCTTGACGATGTCATCGTAGGTGCCGACCCAGCCGACCCAGTCTCCGCGGGTAGAGCTTTCGAGGGTCTGGTCACGGAAAGAGATGAAGAGCCGGCCGTCGGGAGCGTACCTGGCCGTGTGACGGTCGCCGGTCAGCGAGCCGGGGACCTCGCGGGGGGTGGTCCAGGTGACGCCCTCGTCATTGGAGAAGATCACGTGGCCGTTACGGCGCCGGCTGTTTTCCCTGAAGAGGACGGCGATCTGTTTCCCATCGGGTGATCGCACGGTGCCTGGTTCGCAAAGGTGCAGGTCCGAACGAGCCAGGATGGCCTCGGGGAAGCTCCAGGAGAGCCCGCCGTCTTTTGAGAAGGTCTTGTAGACGGTAAAGAGAGCATTCTTCGCGCGTTTGCCGTTCTTCGTGAAAAACCTGCCATCGTCGTGAAACAGGGCCATATAGTTTCCCGGGCCCGTCTTCAGGTCGATCACGCATCCCATGACGACGATTCCGCCCCAGTCACCAAGGGTTTTCAGTGGCGACCAGGTGGCGCCATCGTCTTCTGAGACCGCCAGGCGGGCGGGATAGAGGCCGGAGAACATGATGAGGCGTTTTCCCCCGGCCGCGTCGATGACCCGGTGAATTGTCGGGACCTCCTTCGAGGTGGCCCAGTTTTCCGGCGTTTTCAACCTGGCGCTCCAGGTAAGCCCGGCATCGGCGCTGCGTTTCATGATGATCCGTCCGCGTCCGTGTCCGGCGGGGTAGACGCAGATCATGGTTTTCTGATCCTCGAGCAGGACCGTGGTGGGGTGCCCGAGATAGACGCCCTTTTCACGGTCGACGACCACCTGGCGATGTTTTTCACCGGCCAGGTCAATCAGCGGAATCGAGTAGCCGCGCGGCTGTTTTTCCGGTGTGGGTTTCTTTTCATCGGCTGCAGGACAGCGGGTAAGTGCGCTGGTCAACAGAAGCGTCGAGAGCGCCAGGGTACTGATGGTTTTCATGTTTCTCCTGTAGCCTTATTCGTAAATGTACTTGTACTTCCAGGGGTCGCCGCTTTGCTGCTGCCATTTTTTGAGTTTCGCCTGCATGCGCTTGAGTGTCTCGGCGTAATCGGGATTGTTGGCGAGGTTGATGACCTCGTGCGGGTCGCGATCGAGATCGTAGAGCTCGTGCTTTGCCCGGTGCAGGTAGGCGTTGACGGTGCGCTTGCCGTAGTAGCGGTCCTTGCGCTGCCAGACTCCCTGCCAGGCCGCCGAGGCCCAGAGGTCGGAGGCGTGCGGGTAGGTCAGGCCGCTGGCGATGTTCAGGGTGTACTTGAAGCGCCTCTCGCGCAACACCCGCATGGGGTAGTACATGGTGACCTCGTGGAAGGTGTGGGAGGCGTAGACCTCGTCCCAGCCCTTGGGATTCTCCTGGTCGAGGACCCCGAGGAAAGAGCGGCCGTGGAATTTGTAGTTCTTCGGGACAGCTCCGGCGAAGCTGAGAATCGTTGGTGCCAGGTCTGTCCAGTTCACCATGGCGTTGGTTGTGCCTCCGCGCTTGTCCTGAGCGGGAGCCCTGACCACCAGCGGAAGTCGCATCCCCGGTTCGTAGAGATTGGTCTTGGCGCCGGGAAAGGCGATGCCGTTGTCGCTGAGGTAGAGGATGAGGGTATTGTCGTAGAGCTTCAGTTCTTTGAGTGTTTTTACAAGCAGGCCGAGTCCCTGGTCGAGCCTCGCCACAGACTGGTAGTACTGGGCCAGCTCCCGGCGGCACTCGGGGGTGTCGGGGAGGTAGGGGGGTACGATCACGTCCCCGGGTTTGAAGGTCTGTTCTTTGACGCTGTTGTATTTGCGCCCATTGCCGAAGAAGTCCGGGCGGCTGAGGGGATGGCCCGCTTGCCGGCCGCTTCGATGGGGGTCTGAGGTGCAGAAGTAGAGGAAGAAAGGCTTGTCAGTCTTCTCGCCGAGCCAGGCTCTGCATTTCTGCGCCATGGTGACTGCGTTGCGAGAGCCACCCTGGTTGCCCTTGAGATAGGTGTCGAAATGGTAGACAGCCTCGGGCTGGACGTGGTATTTGCCGATGCTGGCGGTGCGGTAGCCGGCGGCTGAAAGGAGAACCGGCAGGCTCCGGACACTGCTGCGGGTATGAAAGTTGTGGTAGGAATGCTGGTGGCCGTATTGGCCGTTGGAGTGGTTGTGGAGACCGCTGAGGATTACCGACCGGCTGGCAGAGCAGCTCGCGGTGGTGCAGTAGGCATGCTGGAAGACCGTGCCTTCGGCGGCGAGCCTGTCAAGGTTGGGGGTCTTGATCGCCTTGTTGCCGTAGCAGCCGGCATCGCGCCCCTGGTCGTCGACTACGAACATGACAATGTTGCCCCTGGCAGCTTCGGCTGCATGGCCGGTGCAGAGAATGAGGGCAAGCAGGCAGGATGTGAAAGACAGCCGCTGGATCATCGATAGGCTCCTGTCAGGATGGTTGCTTCTTGGGCAGATGGGGTAACGGGGACCCCGGGGCGAGCCTTCAGGGTATCACCGCCCGGCGGAACAGACAACTGTCCTCGGCCTCATGGGCCGGCAGTAGGGACCTCTTGCCGCAGGGGTGCCGACTCAGGTATGGATGAAGCCCATCTTCTTGCCGACGACGTAGAAGCCGGCGAGGTGGGGAGCCAGGACTCCGAGGACAACGACAAGGAAGGCCTGGGTTCTGCGGATCTCGAAGATCTGGGGAATGAAGCGCAGGCTGAGAAGAACATGGAGAGCGAGAAGGCAGCAACCCACGGCACCCAATCCCACCGGCGTGCTGAGGTATTCCTCAACAAGGGGAAAGAGCTGGGTTGAGGCACCCTCGGTAACGTTCTCGGTTCCAACGTAGAGCATCATGATGGCGACGATGCTGACGACGACCAGGGTACAGAGTGTAAGCATCTCCGTCAGGAAGCTGGCCTTTAAGGATTTCCTGATCGATGCCTCCCTTACGAAGGTGATATGGGAGGTGATCCAGACGATCAGTCCCTGCATGATCGCGTGGAACAGGCAGAAAAGCAGCACGTAGCAACCGAACATCTCCAGGCTGACACCGAAGAGGGTCTTGGATTCAATCCTGTTCTGCAATGTGTTCCAGACTGAGCCTGACACGGGCCGGATGGCGCCCGGGTCTGCGTGCACGGTTGACGGGGTGGCCTGTGCTACCCGGGGCTCTTCAGCCGGCTCAACGGGCGCCGGCTCGATGGGGGCGGGTTCTTCCACCGGTTCAGGCGGGGCCTCTTGCACAGGTGAGGCGACCTCCTCTGCCGGTTCTTCCGGTTCGGTTTCAGCCAGGATCTTCGCCAGCGGGTCCTCTACCCTGGCAGGCTCGAGCGCCCCGGCCTCGGCAAGTTCATTTTCGAGACTTGCGGGGGGCACGGGACCTGTAGGTGCAGGCATTGCGGGAATCCGGACGACCGTGCCTGGGATCAACCGCTTGTCCTCGAGCCAGGGATTGGCCTCCTTGATTCTCCGTTTCTCGATACCGCTTCCATAGGCCTGTTCGGCAATTCGCCAGAGGGTATCTCCTTTGCGCAGCACATACTCCTGCCCGGCCTCAGGTGTTTTTCCGGCGTACACCCTGGCTGCGGAGCTGAAGGCATCGACCAGGAGGAAAGATGCCGTCAGGAAAAGGAGTATGATCAGTTTCCGCTTCATGTTTTCTACCGTGCTTTCTTCAGGATCCGGGCCATATTTATGGCTTTACGGACTAGTCTATTCATCGGCATTTTGCTTCGATGGAATTGAGTTCATTTGTCTTTAATGGGGCAGCCAGGCAGCCTGGTTTCTGCTTATCGGCCCTCCCGGGCTGAAAAAACGGTGGGCCGGCCGGATTACCGGCAATTGGTGGGGGCAAGGGGCTTGAAGCCGACAGTTTTCTGCTGCTATGCTCAGAATGAAAAGAGCAGCAGATTGTAGTAAGGGAGCAAGGAACAGGTGCAGCAGGTTCAGAGAGAGTCGATTCTTATTTCAGCCTCCGGCAGCGACCAGCCGGGGATTGTCGATCGTGTTTCAGGCGCAATTTTCGATGCCGGAGCCAACCTCGAGGACTCCAGGATGGCGATCCTCGGAGGGGAGTTCGCACTTTTTGTTCTTGTCGGCGGGACGGCCGAGCAGCTTGCCGCGGTCCGTGCAAGTCTCGACGAGGTGTCGGGGGAGCTCGATCTCACCCTCCAGGTCAAACCGGTCGCTGCTGTGCAGCCCGGGGCAGATGTGATCGGCTATCGCCTGCAGGCTGTGTCGCTTGATCACCCGGGCATCGTTCACAAGCTCACCGGCCTGCTGCGAACCAGGGGGGTTAACGTGGCCAGCCTGGAGACCTCGCTCGCCCAGGCTCCTGTCACCGGCACGCCCATTTTCTCTCTCGATATGGAGGTCCAGGTGCCGGTCGACCAGCCGATCAACGAGCTGCGCGAAGAACTTCAGAGCCTGGCGGCAGAAGAAAACATCGACGTCACTTTTTTGCCGGTTTCCTGACGCCCGCGCGCGAGTTTTTTTTCTCTTTCTTCCCGGCCTTCGTTTTCAGCAGGGCTGATGCCCAGAAGACCAGGAGGTAGAGGTAGCCTGCCAGGCTGATGGTCATGGCGGCCAGGCCTGTGGCCAGGGGGATTACCAGGATGGCGGCCTGTTGCCCTATGCTTACAGGAGCCGCACCACCGGTTTTGCTGAAGAGAGTCACGGAGACCTCGTCGAGCTGCCGGAAGTTGAGCCAGCTGCCGAGCAGGCCGAACGCCAGTGCCAGGCAACCCGTGCCCGGCAGCAGGATGGTGACGTGGCGTCGCAGGGGAATGACGTTGAAGATGGCGAGGAAGAAAACCGTGATGGTAATGATCCCCAGGACGAAGACAGCCAGTCCGCAGTATCCGCTGTTGTAGAGATCGAAGCCCAGGTTTCGTTCCTGGAGGAAACGGAGCTCGCTTTTGAGGATATAGGAGAAAAAGCCGGACTTCTCTTCGAGGTTGTTCATTCGGCGCTCTCCGCTCAGCCCGGAGAGGAGCCGAGATAGCGCTCTTCGATTCTGAGCACCTTTTCATAGCGGCGCTGGTGTCTACCATCCGCGGCGAAACCGGCTCCGAGGAAGGCCTCGACGACTTCCCTGGCGAGAGCGGGTCCGACGACCCTTTCGCCGATACAAAGGACGTTCATGTTGTCATGTTCTACGCCCTGTGCTGCGGAGTAGGTATCATGGCAGATTCCTGCGCGCAGACCCGGATGCTTGTTGACGGCGATGCAGACCCCGACGCCGCTGCCGCAGATCAGGATTCCTCTCTCGGCCTTGTTCTCCATGAGGGCTTCTGCCAGCATCCTGGCAAAGTCGGGATAATCGTCCTCCCCATCGTATTCAAGCGCCCCGACATCCAGGACCTCATGGCCGCAATCGCCAAGGTGTGCGGAAATGAACTTTTTCAGTTCGAACCCGGCGTGGTCGCCGCCGATAGCTATCTTCAAGGTCTTCCTTCCTTTCCACCCGGATTACAGCTTCCGGGCTACAGGCGGAATATAACTTCCTGGCCGGTGAAAAGGAACGATACACCCACCTCTCCGGCGGGTTTTTTAGCCTGCAGATGTGGTTTTTTTTGGCGGGATGTCCAGGCCCGGGTAAATCCGGCGGGCGTGCGATGGGCAAGGATAATGCCCGATGAGCCAGTAATAATGCGACTTCCGGGTTTTTCGAGGTTTCGGGCCGCCCCCGGGTTTTTTCCCTCCATGGTAAAAGGGGCTGTTACCGTAGGAAATCCCCTAACGGGTGCTATAATCGCATCTTTGGCATTTGAAAAAGCGGACTTCCTTATGCTCAGGCATGGGGT
>JAYGDV010000233.1:0-3765 GCA_046582735.1 Planctomycetota bacterium | reverse complement strand
AGTCCGTTGAGCACGGCGAGCAAACGCAACGAAGTCTCGGTGCACCTAACGCGTACTTTCACCGTCGGCTGGTGAGAAATGCGGGTTAGCGTGGTAGTCTTGGCGGAATTATGAGTCTGTTGCGAATTGCGGTGCTGCCGGGCGATGGGATCGGGCCGGAGGTTGTGGACGAAGCGGTCAAGGTGCTGCAGGCGGTTGAGGCGCAGTCGGCGAGATCATCAGCAGGGGTCAGGTCCGGCCCGCAATTCTCCATGCCGGGCGCGGGTGGGGCAGGCCCTGTGCCGAAGAGGTGGATGAGGAGATAGATGGCATCGGTCAGGTTGATGTCGCCGCTGTCGTCGACATCGGATGAGTCCTGGCAGACGGGAGCTGCTGTGGCCCTGAAGAGCCAGCTGAGTATGAAGATGCCATCGGTGAGGTTGGCAACTCCGGAATCGTCGGCGTCGCCCCTGCGAAAACTGTTGACCGGCTCTACGGGTTCTTCCTCGAGCACGATCGTACAGGTGAGAGGGCTCTGCTCGGAGCAATTGCTTCCGTTGAGGGTGGTGGCAATCACCTCGTAGACCAGCTCTCCCGGGAGAGGTTCCCTGTCGGTAAAGATTCTCGAGGTCGGAGTCCTGGGGTTGCCGATGAATTCGCCGTTGCGGTAGATGTCGACGGATTCAAAGGGAGGGGGATTGATTACGTTGTACCAGACCAGGAAGATCCCCGTATCTCGCTCGGTGCATGTCATCCGGTAGGGGCAGACGTTGTCGAAGTAGCGCAAAAAAGGGATGAGGGTGAAGTCAGAGCTGGGCAGGTTCGTATTGTGTCCTTCGATCGCCAGGATGTTTTCGCCCTCCTGGAGGGCGTCGAGGGCTTCGGCGGAAAAGCTGAACCATTCCGGAACGGTTGTCGATTCGTGGTCAGCGGCGGCGGTGTCAAAATTCACGGGAAGGCCGATGGCTCCCATGCTTACGGACCTGCCGATCTCGACGCCGTTGAGGTAGGCGACGAAACCATCGTCATAGCGCATGCCGAGTTCGAGGAAGTTGATGGAACCGAGATCTTCGATGTCGATGAACTTGCGGATGTAGACACTCAGGTAGGAGTTCTGCATGTCGGCGAGGATGGTATTGTCATCGGTATCTCCGTAACCGAAACCCGAGTTGCCGGTCTCCCAGTCAAAATCGTCGAATTCCAGGGTGTTCCAGTCAGCCGGTGGAGCCTCGGTACCTTTGAAGTAGGTGAACTCCGCTCCCTCCTCCAGCAGGAGGATCGGTTCCCTCGCCTGCTGTTCCTGGCCCTCCACCCGGACAGTACCTGCAAGCTGCAGGAAGCCGACCAGGGCTGCGAGGACAAAACAGCAGCCAGGTGTTTTGTTTCCGGTCATTGAATACTCGTTTCCGATTTGATGGGGGAAGGTGCCTTCGCTGCGACTGATCTTTCCCCGTTTACAGCTGAAATCCTGCGCTGAAGCCGACGCTTGAACACTTAAGGCTACCGCCCGGAAACCTGCTCGGCAAGCACTGAAAGTCCCGGGCCGGAGCCTTTGGCCTAGATCTCCAGCACGGCCTTTACAACACCCGAACCCGGCTCAACCCATTGCGCAAAGGCCTCCACCAGGTCTTCACAGGTGGCTCGATGTGTTATCCATGGCAGGGTATCGATAGCACCGGATTCCATGTCTTTGATGATGCGCTGGAAGTCCTGTGGCCGGGAGTTGCGGCTGGCCAGCAGGGTGAGCTCCATGCGGTGAAAATCCGGATCGTAAAAGGAGATGTCATCCATGACGATGCCGACAAAAATGATGCGTCCTCCCTGGGCTATGTAGCTGAAGCTCTGCATCATCGATTTCGCGTTTCCGGTCACGTCGAAGACGGTAGTGGGTGGGTTGTCTCCAAGCAGGTCAGCCAGTTCTTCAGCCGCGTCCGGGCCACCTGTGAGTGTATTCTCAATATTGAACTGCTCACGGCAGAAACGCAGACGTTCCGGGTCGAGGTCCAGGACGCTCAGGTTCGCTCCAGCCAGCTGTGCAAACTGGATGACGCTCAGTCCGATCGGCCCGCAGCCGATGACCAGGACAGACTCTCCCTCTTCCAGCCCGGCTCTCTCTACGGCATGGGAGCCGATCCCGAGAGTCTCGACCAGCGCCAGCTGGTCGGTTGACAGCTGGCCGGAGGGATGGAGCTTGTTTGCCGGCACCGAAATAATTTCACGCATGCCGCCATCGACATGGACTCCGAGTACCTCCAGGCGGGTGCAGCAATTGGGGCGCCCACCCCGGCAGGAGATGCAATCGTTGCAGTTGAGATAGGGTTCGACGGAGCAGAGGTCTCCGGGACTCAATCCCGCAGCGTTCTCTCCGATCTCGAGGATCTCAACGCCGAGCTCATGGCCGAGAATGCGGGGGTATTCAAGGAAGGGCTGGCGGCCCCGGTAGGCATGCAGGTCGGTGCCGCAGATCCCTACCTTGTGAACCCTGACGAGAGCCTCTCCCTCACCGGCCTGGGCCGGTGGTTCGGTTTCTGTTACCAGTAGCTTTCCGGGTTCCTGCAGTACAATGGTCTTCATAAACGCATTCTGCCAGCCAGCGGGGGGAGTGACCAGCCAGTTTCCCCCGGTAGTGGAGGGAGCCTGCGCATTGCAGATGGACCCTGCGGGTTCACGAGTTGTAAAATAGGTGACCGTTACAATCTTTGGCTTAGGGAATTATCTCTGATGAAATGCAGCTCCTTTTCTATTTTTATCCTGGGCACCTTCTGCCTGGCCTTTTGCATTCCTGCTATGCAGGGTGCCGAGACTGTACTGGTGCAGGTCGAGGCGGAGTGGAAGTACGTCACCGGAGCCCAGGAAGCATCGAGCCCGGACCCGGGAGCCTGGAGAAGCCTTGAGTTCGATGACTCGGCCTGGACTGTTTCACCGGCGGCGTTCGGTTATGGAGAACCGGAGCTGGGTACCGACTTTGCGCTGCTGGATCCGCCGATGAGAAGGAACTACACCTCTGTATTCCTCCGCAGGACCTTTGAGGTCGCTGCGCTTGAAGACCTCGAGAGCTACGACCTGTCCGCTCTGTATGACGATGGTTTCATCGTATGGATCAACGGGCTCGAAGTCTTGAGGGTCAATATGGAGGGTGACCCGGGTGACCCTGTTTCCATCGAAGATGATGCTTTGCGCAGCCACGAGGCCAGGGAGTTTGAACCCTTCGTCATCACAGACATTCGGAACTATGTCAACGCGGGTACGAACCAATTGGCCATCCAGGCCTTCAATGTTTCCCCCACAAGCACTGATTTCAAGTTCGACATGACCCTGGTCGACCCCTTCGGACCGGATGTTACCCCACCGGGTATCCTGTCGAGGATTCCCTCCCCGGGATCTGTTGTGCGGCGTCTCGGGCAGGTGGAGATCTCCTTCGATGAACCCGTATCCGGGGTAGATGCCTCCGACCTGCTGGTGAACGGGGTGCCGGCGGAGGAGGTGCGCGGTTTCGATGCAGGGCCCTATGTATTTAACTTTGCCCAGCCGCCTCCCGGCGAGGTTGCTTTCAGCTGGAGCGCGGACTCCGCTGTCACCGACCGGGCAGCAGTCCCCAATGGCTTCCAGGGTGAGAGCTGGACCTGCAGACTTGACCCGGATGCTCCGGCTGAGCCGGTTGTCATCAGTGAGTTCCTCGCCTCCAACCGGGCAGGGCTTCGCGATGAAGATGGGGACAGCTCAGACTGGATCGAGCTTCATAACGAGGGGGAAACCTCCGTGGGGCTTGTCGGCTGGTCGCTGAGC
>JAYGDV010000209.1:0-3287 GCA_046582735.1 Planctomycetota bacterium | reverse complement strand
GAGGCCTGGAGAGGGTAAGTAATAGCAGTGCGCGGGAAGGGTACGGAAAAAACGCAGGAGCTCAAATAGCAGTTGAGCGCCGAGGATTGCCGGTTGGGCTGCGAGTTCCCCAAGGGGCAGATAAATCAGGCCGAGTAAGATGCTGATGAGGCCGAGGATGAGGCTCAGGGCTATCAGCGGGTACAGGCATAGAGAGAGCAGGGGTGATAGTGGATGGAATCGATGGAAATATTCAGCGATCAGCGGTGCTGTTGCTGCAGTTGAGATAAAACCGATGGTCAGACCTTTACCAATCATCCCGGACAGTGAGGCCAGGGGGTTTTTCCTCCTGGCTAAGCTCTTGAGGGGAATTGCCAGGGACTGAAGCCGTCGTGATTCACGTTCTCGAATTAAATTCCACCAGAGGATTGCGGCGGTGGCTATGAATGAAAGCTGGAAACCCGGTTGCGACAGGCCCCGGGGATCGATGGAGAGCAGGATGATCAGTATCCAGCCGAGGGTATCAAGAGGCCTGGGACGCCGGGCGCAGGACTTCAGTGTCATGTGGAGACCTATCATCAGAGCCGCCCTGAGCACTGGTGTATTTGCCCCGCTGATGAGGACGAACCCACAAAGCAAAATCAGCCTCATCGCCAGTTGTGTTCGCCGGGGAAAGGGTATCCGCATGGCGAAGAGCATGACAAGCCCGACGTGAAGCCCGCTGATGGCCAGGAAATGGGAGGTGCCTGTATCCAGGAAATCGAGGTGTAGCTGCCGGTCGAGGGATCGTTTTTCCCCGGCGATGAGCGCATGGAAAAATCCGAGCCCCTGGCTTGAATACAATCGGTCGATGATGCTGATTATTTTCCAGCGAAGCCGGAGGGTGCCGGGGAGAGGTGTGTTCATGGCAGTGGGCAGGAAAGAGAGGGAGCCAGGTCGTGATTGGATGGTGGCCGCATACCGGTTTTCCGTCGTGAGGTTTATTGGAAACCGGAGCTTCCCCAGGACCTTTACCCTGGCTCCAGGCTTGAGGTCAGCAGGCAGCTGTCCAGAGGAGATTTCTGCTTCGACCCGGATGGGGCGGTTTGAGCCCGATTCAAGGATAGAGAAATCCGCGTATCCTACCGGGGTTCCATCGAGGGAATACTTTCGTTGGCGAAGCACCGGAATATTGCAGATGGTGCCAGTGACGGAACCTCTCAATGTGTTGGGTCGGGCAGGGGTGGTTTTATCCCGGCACCTCTCCAGCCCGGGAGATCGGCTGGGAGCGCCAGCAGGCACAACCGATGCCGCCCGGATCCAACCGAGGCAGAGCAGGACAAAAAACCAGGCGAGCTTTACGCGACAGGAACTTACCGAAGGCCCCCGGGGGAGAAACCGCGACGGTTTTTTCGGGGTCCAGTACCAGAGCGTAACTGCAACTGCGCCAAGTGCAGGGGCTGCCAACCATGGGGAGGTTGCTATTCCCAGGCTGAAGGAAGCTGCTGCTTCAAGTCCGCAGGGGAGGGCTCCGGGATGGCGCAGGCTTTCAGGGTAAGACGGGTGAATCTGCTGAGGTGGGGGAGACTTGCGCGGGTGCATCTGGCTGGGAGGCGGATCCCGTCAGGGTGTCCAGAAGCGGCGGCAGGGTGATTATGAGGGCGCCCAGGCAGGCGCGCAGAAAATTATTGCACGTCCCTGGCCCTGAGCAGGAGGTTCCGGGCGAGGTTGGAGTCCCGGGTGCGGGGGTCCTGCTGGAACCACACCGGCTGCCCCTGCTTGTCGACAATGAGGAAGCTGGCACTGCCGACGTAGACATTCCAGGCGCCGAAGATTTTCCTGGGTGGTTTCATGTCGGGGTCAAATCCCGCTGCACTCTGGTACCCGGCGTTGCTGAGTTCAAGGCGCAGACCGTCGATTTGTTCATCCACGTTCCTGGCGCCTTTGAAGAAATGAATGGAGACCAGCTCGATTCCGTCGTTCTCCCTGGCGAATTGGTCGACATTCTGCATGAAGGTGGCTGAACGGGCATCGCCGGCTCCACGAAAGAGAATTGCGACGACCTTTCCTTGCGAATCAGACAGCCGGGTTCTTCGCGGGGTTACCCACATTTCTCCAAGGTTGAAATCAGTTGGCGCAGGGCGCTGGGCCGTGTTTTCAAGGAAGTCGAGGGCGTTGATGGATCTCTTCTGGTAGATGCTGATGGCAGGTTCGAGAGCCCCTCCTTTTTCCTTCAGCGCATCCTGCCATTTGTTGATCTCTTCTATGTGCAGGTTGAAGGCATCGGTTGCCTCGTTGAATCTTCCCAGGGCCATGAGGGCGTAGCCCTTTCGGAACCCATTGAAGGCGATGTAGCGGGAGTAGGTCTTCTTGAGATCGGCCGGAGGATTTTTACTCTCGAGCCGGAGACGGTAATCCTGCAGGGAGTTTTCTGCTGACCTCAGGAGTCCCTCCGGGTCACCCTTGGCTTCGTAGAGTTTCCAGCGGGTTTCCACCAGGACCGGGAAATCCGGGCTCCGCCCCACCTCGGGATCCCCCATCTTTTTCTCCACCAGGCCGATGCCCATGTCATATTCTTCGAGGGTGGACAGTACCCGGCCGAGTGAGGCGGTGATCATCGTGCTCCTGGGATTGCCGGGATATTTTTTCAGCCAGAGGAGGTAATCCTCCCGGGCCTGTTTCGCCAGCTTGAGGATGTTTTTCCCCCAGGCACGTAACTCGATGGCCTCGGGTTTTAAGTTCGACTCATCTGCAAGACCTGCCACTGCGCTGTCAGAATGAGAAACGATGCGGGCGTAAAAGGGAGCGATCCTGGTTTCCAATTGCTCGAGGGAGAACTTATTTCCACCCGCCGACATGTCCTTGATGAGCTGGGCGCGCACCCGTGAGCTGAGCAGCTGGAGGAACCTGGCCTGGTAGAAATGAACCTCGGCAGCCGCCGAATCATCAGGGCAGTCCTTCAGGAACTTTTCGCAATCCTGGACGCCTTCCTCGACCTTGCCAGTGAAGGTATCTGCCGCCTTCGGTTTCATCCGGCCGGGATTTCCCGGGATCTGCTTGAAGACATCTGTGATTTTAAGCAACAGGGATTTGCAGATATGTTTCTGCGGCTTCCCGAGAATTTCATCGAGGTTCTTCAGTGCTGCTTCTGTATTCCGGGGGCCTACCGGTGCAGATTTCTGATCGCTGTTGTCAATTCCTGGGGCGTTTTTCGTTTCTTCAGCAGGCGCGGGTTTTACCGGGGTTTCGGGGGTGTTTCCGGGTGAATCTGCGGGTTTACAGGCACTGAGAGCGGCCACCAGGCAGAAAACCCCCACAAGCTCTTTACA
>JAYGDV010000140.1:0-4379 GCA_046582735.1 Planctomycetota bacterium | reverse complement strand
CGAAACAATCTATTCTGAAATCCTGGAGGCTCCCACCTCCCTGATGGCGAACCTGGCCTGGCCGACTCCTGAACAGATCAGCCTGGCACGGGCGGAAACCCTCTCTGTCCTCAATCGAGGAAAGGCGGTTCCGGGTGTATTGAGCAAGGGACTCTCGTTTCTCGATTCCGCCCCCAGGAAGACCGGCAGCTACAGAAGAGAAGCCTACCTCCAGGGCTCGCTGCGAATCCTGCGGGAAACAGGACTAGAGGTCCCACGGGAGCTGAAAGATGCCCGCAAGGAAATCGAGTTACTGAAACCGATCGCAAAAGCAGTAAAACACGTCAGGGATGTATCCCTTCCTAGGGAGTTATCCGGTAAAAACAATCGGTCTTTCTCAACTGCAAGATGGTCCTTGCGTGGCTACAGGGACAATGTAGCCATAGCCTGGAAACCAGCTGCCTCCACCCTGGACTCCAACAGGATCAAGGCCAGGGGTGTCGTGGTGAACCTCACCAGGATGCGCCAACACCTCAACCAGGAGCTTGCAAATTCAGCAGATTCCGGCTCACTCCGCGTACTCATGCCCACCTCCGCCAATGAAGAAGAAATGATCCCCTTCGCCTCCCTCGGCATTGAGTTCCCTTATATCTCGATCGGACAACCAAAAGCCGAATGGGAGGAACACCTCGGCGCCGCCCGCAGACCCTTTGCCATTGCGGGCCTGCTGTCGGGGGTTCTCGGACTTACACTGGTGGGCGGGCTGCTGATATTGAGGAGAGCCTTGCGAAGAGAGCTCAAGCTTGCCCGGATGAAAACCGAGTTTGTCGCCAACGTTTCCCACGAGCTGAAAACTCCACTCTCCCTGATCAAGCTCTGCTCCGAAACCCTTCAGCTGGACCGCCTGAAGGGTGAAGAGAAGCGCCAGGAGTACTTCGAGGTGATCAACCGAGAGAGTGATCGCCTTGGCCATCTCATTGACAATGTCTTGAACTTCTCCAAGATCGATGCCGGCAAGAAAAATTACGAGCTCAAGCGAGCCGACCTCGCCCCCCTGCTGAACCAGACACTGGATGCCTACCTGCTCCAGCTGCAGGAGCAGGATTTCACCTGCAGGCGGGATATTCCCTCCTCGCTGCCGGTTGTCATGGCAGATAAAGAGGCCGTAGCCCAGGCGTTTATCAATCTCCTGCAGAACGCGGTTCGCTACTCGCCCGACAAAGGCGAGATCTCTGTGCGAGGATCCAGCAACGGAAAATCGCTGCTGCTCAGCGTCACCGACACGGGTATAGGAATTGCGCAAGAGGACCAGGAACGGATCTGGGACGATTACTACCGAACAGCGGAAGCCAGGGCCCTTGGAACGCGAGGCAGCGGACTGGGACTCTCCCTGGTCAGCCACATCATGGCGGCCCACCAGGGTAAAACACTCCTCACCAGCACTCCAGGAGCAGGAAGTGAATTCACCCTGGTCTTCCCACTGGCAAACGAAAAAGAGATGGAGCCCGAAAATGGCAGGTAAAATCCTGGTTATTGAAGACGAACCTGACCTGGCGATGGGGCTTAAAGACAACCTCGAGTTCGAGGGCTACGATGTCCTTATCGCCCATAACGGAGAGGATGGACTCGAGCTCGCTGTCAGGGAAAACCCCCACTGCATACTCCTGGACATCATGTTGCCGGGAATGGACGGATTTGAAACCTGTCACGCCCTGAGGAAAAACAATGTCAGGTCTCCCATCCTCATGCTGACGGCATTGAGCGCCGAGGTCGACAAGGTCAAGGGACTCGACCTCGGAGCCGACGACTACATCACCAAGCCCTTCAGCATCAAAGAGCTGGTGGCCAGGATCAGGGCCGCCCTGAGGAGGTACGAGCCGACCCCCGCCCCCCGCAAGCGCAAGAAGCTGACAATTGGCAAGGCCACGATTTTGCTCGACAAGTCGATCATTGAAATGGAGGGCAGAGAGATCCCCCTCGGGCATTATGAAACGCAGATCCTGACTATGCTGTCACAGAAACCCGGCGAGATCATCGACCGCCAGCACCTGCTCAGCGAGATCTGGGGACTTGATAATGAACCCATGAACCGCAGCGTCGATAACCACATCGTCAGCCTGCGGCGCAAGATCGAGGACGACCCCAAAAAACCCCGGCACATCATTACCGTGCATGGATTCGGATACAAGATAGTCAAATGAAGCCGCTTTCCACCCTCACTGCCATTGTGCTTTTTGCCTGCAGCAACCCAGTCGCTGCAGAGGATCCGCAGGATTCCGAACTGCTCCTGGAAAGGGCTTTCTACCTCGAGACGATCCAGGGCTCGCCTGCAGAGGCTCTAAAGCTTTACCGCCAGATCCAGGAGTACAAAGGGATCCGCAACCAGGTCATGTGCAGGGCCGTCCTCGGAGAAGCGATCTGCCTGGATGCCGTTGGACAGGACCAGCTTGCAAGAAAGAGATTCCAGGATCTTATCGACCGCTACCCACGCCAGGGAAGAATCCTGGATGTCGCGCGCGGCTATACCAGGAGCCGGATCTGGGACACCCCGGCACGTTACATGCCTGAGGATATGCTCTTCTACGCAGAGATGGTTCAGCCCGGCGAAGAGATCATCCGCCTGTCCCAGGCGGTGCGGGGAACACCGTTTGAAAACCCCATCGACTCATCAAGAGCCCTTGCGACTGCCCCGAAAGCAACTGCGGCTCTGCAGGAAGCCACCAACACCCGCCCGAGCTGGATTGCCGCCATCCTGAACCAGGCATTCTTCAAGGAGCTCTCTAAAATCGGCGGGGTGGCCCTGGGGGTCCCGGCGGGTGGAGACCCCGAGCGCGATTGGATCGCCGTTCTGTCCCCTGGAGGAAGCAACGCGATCTCGAGCTATATATCCTCCCTGCTTACCCTCGCAGGCGCAAAGCGGGTCGGCTTTGTACAGGAGTTGCCTCTCTATGAGTTGAAAGGCGATGAGAAAAGCTCGTTTTTCGCTGCAGGAGAACAGGCTCTTGTGATGGGAGGAGTCCGCCAGCTGGTGGAGGATGCCGTCATTCGCTTCTCGAAAAAATCCACCTCGCTTGCAACCAACCCCGCCTTCCTCGAGCCCTGGTCGAAAAAGAACGACGCCCTGATGTTCTTCTACCTCGACAAGCCCTCTTCCCTGCTCAATCCAGCTGGTGGTTCACTCACTGAAGCGCTGGGACTTAGCGGCTCAGAACCAGTCTCCATCGCCCTCTCAACCAATCCCGATGCGGACACCCTGCACGCGACCCTGTGGACCAGGAAGCTGGAGCCAGCGGCAGGCAGCGCATGGAGGCAGCTGGCTACAGACCCGATCAACCCTGAACTCCTGCGGGCAATCCCTCCTGAATCGCTGGCGTTCGTCGCAGTTGCAGACCGGAACTTGAAGATAAAGCTGGCAAAGATTCGTGAATGGCTCAAAACGAATGCGGCGAACAAGATACCCCCGAGCCAGCTTGCATGGCTACTGGAGACGGAACCCTTCAATTCAGTGCTGCAGAACACCAGCTCCGTCATCATCGGCTCCTATCCAAACGCTGCCCTGCTGAAAATATCAGAATCGGTCAAGGAACTGGGGAATCTCTCCGGCCTGCAGATTTACCGGCCATTTTATTTCGCGGCGTTTGAGTTCACTGACCCTTCCTCGGGCGAGAAGGCCCTTCGAGAAGCCCTCAGGGAATACGCAGGAAGCCTGCCCGGTGCTTCGAAAAACCTGGAATTCATGGACCAGCGTCTCGGACTGCAGGGAGAAACTGCCACCCACCACTATCTCAAGCCACTGGCAGGTATACGGCCAGGCTACATCCGGATTAAAAACCAGTTCATCCTCTCCATGGCCCCCGAGATACTGAAGGCCGCCCTGCGCAGCCGGCAGCTTGAAGATGGAAACAGGCTTTCCATTCCACCAAAAGGAGCCTCCAAGGTTCTCTATCTTCGCCCTAAACCCATCTTCAGCGCGTTGAGCTTACTGGAGAGGAACACCACCCTCCTTGCCCTCAGGAACATCAAGACAGCTATCCTTTACACGATGGAGGAAGGAGAAGAGTTGGCACTCGAGATTGGAATCTCCGACCTGGTTCCTGCCCTGAACGGCTTCCTGAAAGACCTGGCCGCTGATATGGCTTCCCGCTCAAAGGCCAGAGAGGGTGAATGAAAAGGGCCTGGACAGCCGACCTGCGGAGCGAAAGATAAATTATATTGTTATTACCCTGCGTGAAAACCGGCAATCAGTCCCGGGCAAGTTCTTTAAGGAGCCTTAAATACTCAGGATATAAGCCACTTATGAAAAGCTCCGGTAATCTCCTGACCACGCAGAACTCATCGAGTGGTGAGTGAAAACAGCTTCTCCGGTTTCAATATCTTCTTGCAGATCGGAAGAGCACACG
>JAYGDV010000133.1:0-14242 GCA_046582735.1 Planctomycetota bacterium | reverse complement strand
AAAAGGTTTCCATGTCGCCTACATCGAGGTGGGCGGACTGTTCGGCAACCCGGCGGCCGTTGAGCGGTGGAACCTGTTCTACAGCTACCTGACGAAAGAACACGGCCTCTCAAGCAAGGTCGCCCTGGAGGGAATGAGCCGTGGCGGTCTCATCATCTATAACTGGGCGCGCACCAATCCGGAAAAGGTATCCTGCATATACGGGGATGCGCCTGTATGCGATTTCAGGAGCTGGCCGGGTGACCTCTACCGCCGGGGAAACAGAAAAGAGAAGCCCCGCGGGGCCTGGGCCGCCTGCCTGAAAGCCTACAGTCTGAGTGAAGAGGAGGCGAAAACCTACAAGGGCAACCCGGTCGATAATCTCGAGGCGCTGGCGAAGGCGGGCATTCCACTTCTTAATATCTGCGGCGGCGCGGACAAGGTGGTACCTGTTGCGGAAAACACAGCGGTACTGGAAAAACGCTACAAGGCTCTCGGGGGCTCCATCAAGGTCATTCTCAAGGAGGGCCTCGGCCATCACCCACACAGCCTGAAAGACCCGAAACCCATCGTAGATTTTGTTCTGAAACATACCGCGGGGAACGCGGCCCCCAGGTAAAAGAGGGCTGATCCATGAGGCTGTCCCGAATATCCGGCAGATTCTTCATCTGCACCCTGCTGCTCCAACTCTTCGCCAGCGGCCTTCTTGACGCCCAGGCGGGGCGTAGACGCCTTGACAATAACCTGCGCTGCCTCGACCTCTCCGACCTTAAAAAGGCACTGCCCCTCGTGGTCGTAAGCTCAAAGCGAATCCTGGAGGCAACCGAAGACTGGGAAAGGAGCACATGGAGTCCCGGCCAGAAACACAGCTCCCTGGGCTACCCCTCGCTTGTGCGCAACGATCACGGCAAAAATGCCGACGGGAAATACTACCTGTACTTCGCTCACCACGACCCGACCTCGGGAATCGGGTGTGCTGTCGCCGAGCAGGTCGAGGGGCCCTATCGAAAGATCAAGACCCTCGAGGCGGGGCGTGCCCACAGCATGGTCCTCGTCAATCCGCACTATCCGGGCAAGCAGGGCGATCCTTCTCATTTCTCGAGCCCCTGCGTTATCTGGTGCGAGGAGGAGAAACTCTGGTTCCTCTACTTCCACTACTACAACCACTACCATGGCGCCTGGAAAGGAGACCCGAGCACGCCCGGACAGGGCAACCAGATGACTGCGCTGGCGGTCTCTGAAGACCTCTCATCTCATCGCTGGAGAATTGTCAGGGATGAAGCCCTGGGAAAGGTCAGCGTTCACGAGATCGCCCCGGTTCTGCCGACCACGAAAAGCCCCTGGATGGAGAGCGCGTCCTCCTACCACACCATCCAGAGACTGCCAGGAGGGGGGTGGCTGGCCTTCCTGAGAGGCACGCCGGTCAAGGGTCTTCCGACCCTGGGCTTCGCCACCAGCAAAAACGGGCGGCAGTGGGATTGGGGGAAGAACAATCCCGTCCTGCACCCTGACGACGGCGGCAAGGGCCACCGCGGCATCTACCGCCCGGGGTTTATAGCCTATCTCGGCAAGCTGCGCTCCGGCAAACGCAAGTACCTCCTGGTATGGACCGAGAGCCCTGCGGCGGGGGATGTCCCCCAGCCCCGCTACGGCTACACCACAGACTTTATCAAGGTCGTGCGAGATCCCAGGGGGCACGCGAAATGGCCGGCGGGCGATGGGCTGATCAGCCCCTGGCGCGAAGGTAACCGGCTCTATCTTTTTACCGGGAAAGACCTGCACATCATGAAGCTGTCCGGCTCAAGGTAGACAAGCCTCGATGGCCATCACCGCGAAGGCGGTACCGGCATTCGAGATAAAATGCTTTGAATCCCTGGTCGGGGACCGGGTGAACCACCGTCCGCTCTGGCGCTGGTTCGTCTTCAGCCAGGCAATAGCCTTCCGGATCCGGGCATCTCCAGCCGCCACACCACCCTGGCGGAGAATGTAGGTAACGAACCCCGTGCCGTATCCATCGCTCTTCTCAAGCTCCTGCTTACCGCCATCCTTTCGCTTGTGACCTTCCCATCCCTCAAGGAGGCTCGCCATGGCCCAGCCCCCATCGGGGCGTTGAAGTGCAAAAAGGGCACCGAGTACAGCAGCCTGATCCTTCTTTTCCATGAGCCCATCAAGGCGTGTCGAGGCCCACAACAACATCGCCCGGTGATGCAGCGATGGTGGAGCGTTCTTCTTGAGGTAGCGGCGAATCCCCTCGACACCGGCCTTCGCCTCATCACTCGAAGCATACCCCCCTGGAGCCATCCCCACTCCCAGGGCGGCCAGGGTCACGCCATAGTGGGCATCGGATTCCATGGGTGGCCAGCCGCATTCGAGCCAGTCCCAGCCTCCATCCTTGCGCTGGAGTTTCCACATGCGCCTGAAGGCCTTACGTGTAACAGGGTTCAGCTTTCCGGTGGTGAGCCGGTCGTTGGCGGCCAGCAGGGAGGCCGTCACAACGACCTCTGCATCCCAGCGTGGCCCCGGATCTTCCCAGCGCTCCTCGACCATGGATTCGAAGAACTTTCTCACCTCCTGGGAGGGAGGAGAAACCGATTTCAGGGCCGGGCGCGCCACCAGGTAGGCGAAGTTCGTGTGGCAGGTGCCGCACTTGCGTTGCTTCTGCCAGTGAAGAGCTGAGGTGTCAAGGTAGCGGGCGGCCAGAGCAGCAGAGAACTTGCTGCGCAGCGGCTCGTCCGGAGAGATCTCCGGTGGTGCCTCTACATTCTTTAGCGTGACGGGAGAGTTCTCCCCGGCGGAGAGCCCCAACGCAAAGAACGCCAGCGCTATCGAAAGCAATAACTTGAGTTGACTCATCTTTCTTTCCCGCCAGCTACCGGGCGGACCTCGATACCTTTATTCACCGGGTGCAAACAACCTCTTTCAGGAGCTGCGCGCCTCCACAGCCGGCTGAACAGCAGCCCGCTTCGCCTTGCCCTTGAGAGCAGCATAGACCGCCTTTGCAAGAATCTCCGCACCCCTCGCATTCGGGTGGACTCCATCCGGGAAATGCTGCTTCATACCGCTGAGAGCTTTGTAAAGGTCGATAAGCGGCAGCTTTTTCTTCTTCGCCACGCCCTCCACCAGGGGAATCACCTCCCCGTTGACGACCTTCTCAGTAATTCCCCAGCGATCCTTGTAGACCGGCACCGGCTTGCAGAGCCAGATCTTCGGCCGGGAGGGGAGCGAGGCGAAATGATCCGCCAGGGCGGCCAGGTCGGCAGCGTAGTGCGCCTTGTGCTTCCAGTTCTGCGGCTTTGAATCGTTGGTACCCAGCTTGATGATGACGATATCAGGCTTGAACTCCGTAGCCGCCTTGAAGGCCCCGGTCTTCCAATAGGGATGATCTCCCTTCTTGAGAAGGGTCGCGCCACTGACTCCGAAATTCCGTGTTTCATATCCCGGACCCAGCAGGCGGCCAAGTACCTTCGGGTAGTTATTCTTCCCGCGATCGGCAACTCCTGCCCCGTAGGTGATGCTGTCACCCACACAGGCAACCCGCACAACCTTGTCGGCAAAAACAGTTGGCGCCTGCAAGAGAACAACCAACGCCGCTATGAATGAAAAACATCTCATGATTCAGCTCCTGTAACAATCCCTGGAGGTCTCATTCTACCCGGATCAACAGTGCCGGGGATGGAAAGAAAAATCTCTCTTTCTCAGGCCGGGGGGATTTCCTCGATACTGACCTCGCCGGCCAGCTCCTCCACCCGCCCCCTGTCGAGGCGGCCCATAAGAACCTGGCTGAGATTGTCGGCCGCCGCTCCCATTCCAAAGCAAATCGCCTCCAATGGGTTCCTGCCTTCGTCGAGCGCAACCGCAACAGCCCCGGACATACAGTCTCCGCAACCGATGGAATTCACCCGGCCCACCTGCGGCGGCAAGAATCTGAAACTCTTTCCCCCCGAGGTCGCCAGCGTTGGCTTCGCCCCCGCGGTGACCACCACCCAGGCGGCGCCAAGATCATTGAGGCTCATCATCGCCGAGAGGACTCCCGCTTCATCCCTCAGCTCCCTCCCAAGGGTCCGCTCGAGCTCTTCGTGGTTGGGCTTAACGAGAAAAGGTCCTGCCTTGACGGCCTCCAGGAGCTCCTCGCCACACAGGTCAAGGACTGCCCTGGGCGGGAGGTCCTGCAGAATCTCCCGGTAGATTCCCCTCGGGACTCCCCGGGGAATCGACCCCATCATCAGGACCAGGTCCGAGTCCCGCGCAGCGCCCCTGCACGCCGTCTCGAAGGCCCTCCATTCCGCCTCCTTGAGCTCCCCGGCATTCTCAACAAGCTCCGTAGCCGCGCCACCGGCAGAATCAATAACAGTTGTACAAACGCGGGTCGGGGAAGCGGACTCGATCCAGGTTGTATCAAGCTCCCCGCTTTCGAACTCCCGCTCTATATCCGTCCTCCGGGGCCCGCCAAGAACCGACACAACATGTCCACAGCCGTTGAGACAGGCAATCGCGATCGCAGCGTTCAGGACCTTCCCCGAGCTGCACCAGTGAACCTCGGTCGCCCGGTTGACATCACCTGGAAGCAATTCCTCCACAACCATGATGTGCTGCCACGCCGGGGAAAGCCCGCAAGTGAGTATCACTGCTCCGTCTCCTGCATGCCGCGCCCCTCCACTCAGAACCGGACAAGAATCCTGCCATCATCCTCTACCTTCACCTCGTAGGTTCCCACCCTGGCGCCGGGATTGTCCTGCGAAACACCACTCTCTAGATCAAACTGCCAGTGATGAAGGGGGCAGGTGACGACCTTGCCCTTGAGCTGTCCCCGGATCAGCGGGCCGCTGCGATGGGGGCAAAGACCATCGATCACCAGCACCTCGCCATCAATTTCAAAGACCGCAAGGCACCTGTCATCCACATTGACCTCGAGGCGGCCATCTTTGCTGAAATCTTCGCGCCGGGCAATCTCCCTCCACTCCCCTTCTGCAGGGCCGGCTGGAGCGTCTCCGGCCGGAGGCTCCGGCTGCACACCGGGAATCTCAAACTCGGGAAGGCCCATGTCGAGGATCACATCAAGAGCATCAACCACCTTGGTGAGACCCGCGCAGGGATATGAACAGAGCACCGCATCGATGATCTCATCGGCCGCGGCCCCCTCCTTGAGTGCCCTGGGAACATACTGCTGCAGTCCCCGCGGCGAGAAATTGATGACCTTGGTGACAATCGAGATCAGGAAGCGTGTCCTGGGTTCGAGGTGGCGCCCGGATTCCCCGAAGAATTTGAGGAGGTGGTGAACCGCCTCGGGGCGTACCTGCTTGAGGTAGGCGAGCCCTCTTGATTCTCCCTTAGGTTTTCCCATGCGCAAACCCTCCCTCCGAGGCAGTTTAGCACCCCCGGGAACAACAGGGCAACGCGGCAATTCAAAAGAACTCCCGCACGGGAAACCCTGCGAGTCGCTGAAGAGAGCCGGGGTCCGTGCTTAATTCCTGCTGGCCGGCTGGCTCTTCTCCATCAGGAGAACCTTGAGCAGCGAAGAAGTGCTGCTGTCCCAGACTCGTACGCTCTGCAGGTCGCCAGGCTCGACACCGGCGTGCTTGATATAGGTGATATCAGTGAGATCGCCACCGGTCATGGCTGTAAAAGCCGCGCGCTTGGCGATGATAACGACCGTTCCTGTGGCGTAGTTAATCGAGATCAGCTCATCCCTGCCACGGTCGAACAACAGCCTGTTGTCAAAGATATCTTCCTCTGCACGCAGGAAAAAGGGCTCCTCATTGCTGACGCCAATTCCGCCGGAAGGATTGGGATCCCTCCGATTGGAAACCAGGTCAATCGCATTAACAACCGTCCGGACATTGTCTTCTTCTGCAGAAAGAGTGAAATCGTAAGCGAGAATCGAATTAGACTTCTCTTCGATCAGGACAATCTCAGGAAACGTCGGGTGCCCCCAGGCCTCAGAGAACGTCAGTACTCCCCGGGAACCGATCTCCCCATCGATCATGCTCTTCTCGATGGCGAGGGAAATCTGCCCCTGGCCCTCAGCCTTCCCGGCCGCGAGAGCTTCCAACGCGGAAAGCGAAGTGAATTTGAGGAACTGGGTACTTACCGAATCAAATACCAGGGCGCTCCCGTCGGAAAAAACCCGTACCGGCTGGAAGGTGTTGATGCTGATTGTAGCTTCCTGGGTAAGGTCCCGAATGTCGGAAGAATTTACAAACGGCTCATCCGCGTCGTCGCCGAATTGCTTGATCGAGCCTCTCAGCATCCAGACATCCTCGAAGGAGCCGCCCGCACCGAGAACGGTCTGGGTTCTCTCCTGGACAGCTTCGACCTCCAGGAGGTGAACTTCGTTCAGAGTCCCTCCAAAGAATAACAGCAGGCGATGCTTATTGGAGGCGGGAACAGGTCCCAGGTCAACGATCCGGGCCACAATAGGAGCCCGATTCTGATTATTAAGGTTAAGGGCCGCCTGGATCGCCGGGCCGCTGATTACAGGGCTCAGGACCAGGCCATTTCCGCGGCCGAAATTAGCATCATCGATATCAGTCTCATCCGCGGGTGTGCGGTAACCGACATCTCGCGCACGCATGGCGATGATGCTGCGTGATTCAAGCTCAAAGGCAATGATCCAGCGATCACTTCCAAGTCCCGGCCCACGGGAAACACTGATCGGAATGCTGGGTACGGACTCGCTCAGGTTAACAAAAACCGCTCCTGCGGATTCCATCTCGATGGCGAAACCCACATCGTCATAGTGGAGCTTGACCTGTTTTTCCTGGAGACACACGCCAGTAGAACACAATTCAACGGAACAGATGGCTTTGAGATTCGCCTCGTAGACCAGCAACGCATCCTGGGCACCGGCAGCAAGAGCAAGCGTACCGAGAGGGAAAGAAATTGACGCCTGGCCCCGGAGATCAGCCTCGACCTCATTCGGCAGAATCGCCTTCAGCAGGTCAACCTTATCAGCAATTATCTGGATAGGGTCCTGATCCGGATCATCCGTCAGCGCAAGAGATGAAAACCTGGCGGTGGATATTGTCCCATTGCCACTACTGGCATCGCAGCCAGGAAAAACGGCGAGAAACGCGATCACAGAGGCCAGTCCCGCCACCTGCACCCAACTCAATACTCTGACAAAACGTCCACAGCTAGCCATTTGATGTACCTTTCAAATTTCTTTACCGAATAACCCGACCCGTCGGCCGGGGAGGTGGCGCATACCGTTTTCACTAAATATCAACTCAACACTCAGAGAAATAAACAGCCATCGAGCCATTTACGGTATGTACAACCTGTTATTTTCTCGTTATTTACAATCCAGTTGAACAGCCGATAGAAAGCAGCCTCAGAGTCCCGGAAAGTCTCCCTCCAGGAACTGATTTATTTCAGAATAACACCCTGACGAGGCGTACTCCCGTTACCGGGATTAGGGGAAGGATCGCCTGATTCTAAGGCTCGCCTTCGCTTCATTTCAACTTTTTTCCTCTATGCAAGCATAGCACAGGATCTGATTTCTATCTCACCTGAATCCCCCCGCCCGGGAAAGACGTTAATCTGCGGGTTTTATGACCCGTTGGAGCAGTCCCGGGCACCCTGACATCTTCCTAATATGTCATTTGTGCCGTTGGGAACACGAACAGGAAACGAGCTAGCCTGGTTCTGCCTGTGCATGGATCGCCGCCAGGAAGGCCGGCCCCTGCAGACTGGCGTTAAAACCGGGTTCGTGAGCCATCTCGATATTGAGTTTCCGCTCCCCGCAGATGCTTTTCCAATAACCCAGGACCTGTTGCGGATAACCCTCGATACTCCAGATGCTCCCTTCCATACCCAGCAGGTCTCCGAGGCCGCTTTCTTCCTGTCCGAAACCGAAACCCGTCCTGAAGCTGACAGCAGAAAGCAGCAAGGCCGCATGAAGGGCAGACCTGTCTACAATGGCACGGCAGAGGAAGATGAGGCTGTCGGTTTCCTCCGCATCCATTTCTACCCCGGGAAAAAACTCGGCGAGCCGGGAAGAGGCCTCATCCGGCAGTACAGTCGCCAGGGTCGAGATCTGCGGTCCCCCCGGAAGCACTCCCCCGCAGCCGCTCTCCCGGTAGCCACCAAGGAGCCTGTGAAAAAACTCTTCGCCGAGAAACTCCCTCCCCAGGCCTTCAAACTGCTGCCCGAACGCATTGCCACCTGATAATGCATTGGTCTGAATCGGGTAGCTCTTCGAAATATCAAAACGCGACCGGGTTGCAACAAGGTCGATGCTGCCGATCTCGTAATTGACAATATAGTTCACCACCCGCTCACCGGCAGCCGGACCCTCCCCTCCCAGTAAATGCCGCGGCTCGTAACACTCCCCTTCGGCACTGACAATTCCCTCAGGCCGGACGGCGTAAGGTTCCGCAAGGGCGAAATTACAGCCGGTTCCGTTAATAAACAGACCGATCTGGGCATATTTGTTCCGCCAGCGGGGACCTAGCAGGTAATGCAGCGCCATCACCCCATCGTTGACAACGGTAACAGGCCAGCGACGGCCGAGAATCTCCTCGAAAGCCTCTGCAAAGAGTACGCAGAGGTCCTTACCCCGCAGATCTTCGGTGAAGGCCGCCTGCTTTTTCGTCATCAGCGTTGTCCTGGCCGCCAGGCCCCCAAGCAGATCATCCCGAGTTCGTTCTATGGAACTGGCGAAAGCCCAGCTCAATACGATACTGGCACACCCCTCAAGCGCATCCTGGTTGTCCCCAAGCTGCTCACACACCCCCTTGGCAATCTTTGCGATCATTGAATACCCATCCAGGGTGTCCCGCGTTGTTGGAGTGGCAAAGGAGCAGGACATCGCGAGGTCTTCCAGTTTACTGCCACGGACCTCTTCTCCCCCGGGGCCAAGTGCAACGACCTCGGTGCCTTCTATTCTCAACAGGAGAGCTACCGTCCTGCTGCCCCCGACTGAGATGCTCAGGCAATAGTCACTGCGAAGAGGGCTGTCATCGCTCGGCCACGGAACACCACTCCAGAGCATGGGTGGCGCACACCCCGAATCGTCCATGCCTGCCGCGATACGTTCCGCATCGGCACGAAGAAGTCCCAGGGCCTCGGGGTCCTCAAAATCAAAGAGAAGACGCTCCTGCTGGAACTGCTGATAGAGGCTCTCCGTTGCAGGGCTCAGCCCCTTCTTCGAAAGAAACACCTCAGACTGGCGATGATTCATATGTCCTCACAAAAAAGCCGGACACGAGTATAGCAGGCAACAGCAATACCCGGCACTGTTTCGAGCAAGTCATGAGTATAGTGGGTGGATGCCGGTAGCTTGTTGATGAATATTGGGGAGAAGCGGGAGCCCTTTCTGTGACACCTTTCCGAACGCATAAAAAGGTAATCATGAAATGAAAAAATACCGGGTTGCGATTATTGGCCGAAGCGGCAAAGGCAATTACGGCCATGGACTGGATAAAGTCTGGAAAGAGATCCCCCAGGCGGAAATCGTGGGCATTGCCGATGAGAACCCTGCCGGTCTCAAAAAAACCGCTGAAAGCCTCGGGGTAAAATCGCGCTACAGTGACTACCACAAGATGCTGCGGGCTGAGCGCCCCGACATCGTCAGCGTCGCCCCCCGGTGGTTAGACTGCCACCACGACATGGTGCTTGCCTGCGCCGAACAGGGCGCGAGCATCTTCCTGGAAAAGCCAATGTGCCGGACCCTGGCGGAAGCCGACGCGATGGTGCGGGCCTGCGAAGAAAAACACGTCAAGCTCGCCATCGCCCACCAGACCCGCTACAGCCCAAGGATCAGGGCCGTCCAGAAACTCATTGCAGAAGGAAAGATCGGCCGCCTGCTAGAGCTCAGGGGACGAGGCAAGGAAGATCACCGCGGCGGCGGTGAAGACCTCTGGGTGCTTGGCACCCACATCTTCGATCTCATGCGGATCTTTGCCGGCGAAGCCCGAAGCTGTTTTGCGAGGGTAACCCAGGACGGGCGGGCGGTTGGGCCGGGGGACGTCAAGGAAGGAAACGAAGGCATTGGGCCCCTCGCCGGCGATGGCATCGAGGCTACCTTTAAAATGGAAAACGGCTGCGCCGCCTTCTTTTCGAGCCACCGCAACATGGCGGCACGCCCCTCCCGCTTCGGGCTCACCCTCTTTGGTTCAAAAGGCGTGATCAAGATTCATACCGGCTACCTTCCCGACGTTCACATCCTCGAGGATCCTTCCTGGGAGCCTGGCCGGACAGGTTCCCGGTGGAAGCCGGTCTCCAGTGCTGGAATTGACAAACCCGAGCCTCTCAAGAACACCGACCGCCCGGCGAGGGGAAACGGAAACGTTGCTATTGTCACAGACCTGATAGAATCGATCGAACAGGACCGGCAGCCCCTCGGCAGCATATACCAGGCGCGCGGCGCGACAGAGATGATCGCCGCGGTTTTCGAATCGCATCGCCTCCGGGCACCTGCCACACTGCCCCTGGAGAATCGCGACAACCCGCTGCGCTCCCTGCAAAAGCGCAGCTGACCCCGGCCCCCGAAGGATCGAACATGGGAATTCCCATCTGTGTCTTCTGCGCATCAAGCAACAACGCCAGCCCTCGATACCTCGAGGTTGCCAGGAAGCTGGGACAACTCATGGTCGCCCGAGACCATACGCTGGTCTACGGAGGTGGCTCGGTCGGGTTGATGGGCGAGCTGGCAAGGGAGGTGCGGGGGGGGGGCGGAAGGGTGGTGGGCGTCATCCCGAAGCGGCTGAGTACAGAGGAAATTGCCTTCGAAGCCGCACAGGAACTGCTCGTCACCGCCGATATGGCTGAACGAAAGAACATTATGATCGAGCGGGCGGAGGCCTTTATCTGCCTGCCGGGCGCCTTCGGCACGCTGGATGAAATGCTCGAGATCATCACCCTGCGACAGCTCGACTACCACGACAAGCCCATCATCCTGGTGAATACAGATGGCTTTTATGACGCGCTCCTCGGTTTCTTCGAGCGCCTCGAAGAAGAGCAGCTTATCAGCAAAGAATGCCTGGAGCTCTACGAGGTGGTTGCAGATGTGGAGGCGGCACTCAACCTCCTGGCAACGAACCCCGGCAATCCGCCGGGAGAAGACCCTGCCGACGGGAGCTGACCTTGGCAGGATCTTTTTCGCTCACAGAACTTCTTGGCACCTACAAGGGAGAGCTTGCCGGCCTGGGGGCGGCGGCCAGCTGGGCCATTACCAGTCTCATCTTCAACCGGGTACCGGCTCCAGCCGGTGCAATCACCCTCTTCAAGAATGTCGCGAGCTGCTGCTTCCTGCTCCTGACCTTGCTGGCCTTTTCCCTCTCGCCCGGGGAAACAAGCCCCCTGGCCTTTCTGCTCGAATTGAGCCCGGAGGCCTGGGCCTGTCTCGGTCTCAGTTCACTGGCCGGCCTGGTCATTGGTGACACCTTTTATTTCAGGAGCCTGCAGATTCTCGGGCCTCGCAGAACACTGGCAATCTCAACCCTGACGCCCCCCCTGGGGGTTCTCTGCGGATGCCTCCTGATCGGTTCGGTAGAGACCCTGCCCATGGTTGCATGGGGAGGTATGGCGCTGACCCTCGTGGGCGTCATCTGGATCATCCGAGAGAAAGGTGGAGAGCAGGAGGTGCCGGGAGTTTTCCCGGGTTCCGCCACGGCCGGCATCTGGTACGGATTGCTGGGGTGTGCCGGCCAGGCTGCTGCAGCTGCCCTGGCAAAAATCCCGATGAACGCCGGGCTGAGCCCCCTCAAGGCCACCTTCGCCAGGATGGTCATAGCCATTGCACTGGGTATCATCATCGCTGCGGCAAACCGTAAGTTATCCGGCTGGGTGCGCTACCTTAAAAACCGCCGGAGCTGGCTTCCGCTGCTGCCCGCCAGCTTCCTCGGGGCATTTCTCGGAGTATGGCTCTGCATGATTGCCTACAAGCATACAAAGCTCGGCGTCGCCATCACCATGCACTCGACAAGCCCGATCTTTGTTCTTCCCCTCGCCTTTTTTATTCTCAGGCAACGGGTTTCTCTCCGGGCGATTATCGGCGCAATCATCGCCGTCGCAGGAATCTTCCTGTTGTTCGAGAAGAGTGGTTGAGGCCAGCAGCCCGTTCAGGAGGCGTAGCGGCTGCGGCAACGCCGGCGGCGGGATACAAACCGCTTGAGGTCGCGGGCCATGTCTTCAGCGCCCGGGTACCGGGCGGAGCGCTGAATCGCACAAGCCTGGCGAACGATTGCGTCAAGGCCCAGGGGGACTGCTGGATTTACGCGGCAGACAGAAGGAATCTCACGTGTGAGCTTGAGCTTTGCCAGATCCCTCCTGCCGGATGGGAGAAAGGGAAGGCGCCCGGTCAGCAGAATGTAGAGGGTCATTCCAAGGGCATAAACATCCCCGCTCGGCACATATTGACTGGCACCGACAGGTAATTGTTCCGGGCTGCGATACAGGAGGCTCCCGGCCGGCTCGATCTCCGGATGCAGATTCCTGTCAGCGAGGTTGAGGGCGGAGCCCAGGTCCGCCAGGACCAGGCGGCCCTCGGAATCGAGAAGAATATTCTCCGGATGGATGTCCCGATGAACGACCCCTGAACGGTGAAGCGCGGAAACCGCATCGACCACGGAGGCAAACCGGGCTGCCAGCGCAATGAGACTCCCGGTATCCCGAAGATCGCTGCTGTCCGGCAGCAGGTCTCCGGCAGTCTTGCCACTCTGGAGCGTCATCAGAAAGTAAGGAGCCCCCCCGGCCTCTCCCTGGCCCTGGATACCCAGCAGAGATGGATGCCTCAGGCGGGCGTTGAACTCTCTCTCAACCCGCAGGCTCTCGCAGGCCTGGAGCGAGGACGGCTCCCGTGGCGTCTTGAGCGCATACCTGCGGCCATCGAATCGGGCCCGTACCTCGTAAACCGAGGCTGTGCGCCCTTCATGAATCAACCTGAGGATGCGGTAATCACCCAATTCGCTCCCGCTCGGCAAGCCTTCGGTCGGCGGGGAGGACTTGTTTCCAGCAACAGCATCACCAGGAAATCCAGGGATACGAGGAAACCGGGAGCCCTGTGGAAAAAGCTCGTAGTCGTCCATTAATCACAAACAGTTTAAGGGGACCCTCTCTATTACTTTTTCGGCAGTACCGGGTGCCCAACTTCAGCCAATACGACCTGGATGGGGATAAATCGCTCTACGCGGAATATTACCGGATAACAAACCGTGCCCCGGACAGGCAATCTTCCTCCGAATGGGACTTGCCCGAAGGGGATGAGAACTGGATGATCTCTCTTATAAAAAATATCAGTCCCCCCTTCCCCACCGTACGTTCAACAGGATGATTCAGCGTGGGCACAACGAACAACGAGGTCAAGGTGAGAGAAGTCCCGCTGCTGGATTTAAAAAGGCTCGAACCCGGGCTTGAGGCGGAATTGCAGGAGGCCTTCACCCGGGTCCTGAAAAGCGGCTATTTCATCCTCGGTCCGGAAGTCGAAGCCCTCGAAAAAGAATGCGCGGAATATTGCCAGGCGGCGCATGCCATCGGTGTCTCTTCAGGAACTGACGCTCTCCTCGTGGCGCTCATGGCTCTTGGCATCGGGGAGGGTGACGAGGTCATCTGCCCCAGCTTCACCTTCTTCGCCACAGCAGGCTGTATATCAAGAACGGGTGCCCGGCCGGTATTTGTTGATTCACTCGAAAGCAGCTTCAACTGTGACCCGGAAGATATAGAACGCAAGATAACCCCAAGAACCCGCGCAATCATCCCCGTCCATCTCTACGGCTATTGCGCGGACATGGATCCGATCATGGAGATCGCAGAGCGACACGGCATTGCCGTGATCGAGGATGCTGCCCAGGCCATCGGCTCGGAATACAACGGACGGCGCGCCGGTTCGATGGGCGAGATCGGGTGTTTCTCGTTCTTTCCGACCAAGAACCTCGGTGCCTGCGGGGACGGCGGGCTGGTTACCTGCCAGGATGGCGAGCTGGCTGAAAAGATCCGCATCCTGCGCGTGCATGGTGGCGCGCCCAAATACTGCCACGGAGTCATCGGGGGCAACTTCAGGCTGGACGCTCTGCAGGCGGCCCTGATCCGGCCGCGCCTCAACCGGCTTGATGACTCCTCCCTCCGGCGCGCGGAAAATGCCGCGGCCTATACCCAGCTACTGACGGAGTCCGGGCTGACCGAGGGCCCCAGCCCGGCGCTGCGCTTGCCTGAAACACCACCCTCGAGGCACATCTACAACCAGTACACCCTGCGATGCAACGGCCCGGAGTCCCGTGATGCATTACGCGAATTTCTTGCGGAAAACCAGGTTGCCTCGGAGATC
>JAYGDV010000129.1:0-9847 GCA_046582735.1 Planctomycetota bacterium | reverse complement strand
GATATTTGAAGACGTTCGTGGCCCTCTCGAAGCCGAGCTTCAAATTATACTCATAGAGCTTCTTGGTCTTGTTGAGCGGCTCATTGTCTGTATGTCCCTCAATGATGATATTGTAGCCGGAGTACTTGCCCTTAAGGCTCCCGGCAATCGAATCGAGGGCAGGGAAGTGGGCTGTCTTTTTCAGGCTGGCCATGCCGGAGTTAAAGAGCAGATTGGACCCGAGGCTGATTCCACCCTCTTCGATCTTCGCTCCCTCTGGCACATCTTCACTGGTAAAGCTCGCTCCCTGCTGTTTCTGAAGTTGCGCACGCAGATCTTCAAGCTGAGCCAGGGCGGCCTTGTGATCTGCCTCTGAAATAGTTCCATCTGCAGCCTGGCGGTTCGTCTTGACCAACAACCTGTTGTACTGGTCGATTAACTGCCGGTTGGCCTGCTGGGACAACTCAAGCTCACCTTTGAGCTTGCTGTATTCCCCATAGGACACACAACCGGACAACAGAGACAACGCACATACCACAGCCAACCCGCGTACCACGAGCTTCCTCATGACTTCACTTCCCTTCTGTTTCTCTTCCCTTCAAAACTCTTGAACGCCGTCCTGTACGGTGGATACCACCCATCCAGCGATGGCAGAGTGACACCCCAAGGTTCAAAATATGTTGAGGAATATATAACAGTTTGCCGGAAACAAGAAAAGGGCTTTTATCGGTACTTCCTTCTCACAGGAACAGGAATTCGCCAAAAAAGAAGGACTGCTGCGCTTTTGGGCGCAGCAGTCCTTCTTTAATCTTCTCTCCGGACACTGCAAGCCCTTGTAAAAAAAGGAGCTACGGCGCCAGGGAAACCCGGTTTTTACTGATTACTGACCTTTACGCGGAAGTTTGGGCTCGGCCTTGGGATCAACAAACATATCCGCAAAATCGTGAACCATTTTTCTCATGCCTTCCTTGCCACTTTTACCAGCGTAGCCCTCGATCCATTCCTGTTTGTGGACGGCCTTGGCCTCTAAATACTGCCCACGATCATTGGTCAGAGCTTCGTTATAAATAATGGCGATAATAACGGCCCCGGGGGGGATCAGAAGAGAAAGCGCGGCAAACGACAGGAGAACCGTCCAGGCTGCATGGCTCTTGCGTTTCTTCAACTGCATTACCCGTGCACCGCCACCGCGAAGAAGGGTACCTTCCTCGGTCGGGTCGAGCAGGGTGTCTTCCGTGGTATCCAGTTCAAAGGTATCCGCATCGTCATCCCCCAGATCGAGGATGTCGGTGTCGAGGAGCGTTTCATCTCCAAGATCGGTGTCTGCGGTACTCGAATCCTCTGCACCCGGAATCGGAGTGGTTCCTTCACTGTCATCATCGTCATCGTCGAGAAGGCTCTCTACATCGAGGACGGTTTCATCGCCGATCGAACCGCCGACATCGTCATCGAGGGAGATTTCAAGCTCGCCGAGATCCTCGGCTGCTATATCAGCAACCTCGGAGCCTGCGTCGTCTCCATCGGAAAGATCAATGCCGAAATCGATCTCTTCATCGTCGTCATCGAGGAGATTCAACTCATCGTCGGCAAGGACGATCTCCGCGTCTCCCTGATTCTGGTAGTTTTCAATCGCCTCTTTCTTGAAGAGGAGATTGTCTCCATCCTTTGTGCTGGCGATCTCGCCAGAGGCGACCAGTTTCTCGAGCTCCTCTTCGGAGATACCGAGTTCGCTGGCGGCTTCTTCAAAGCTCATTTCACTCACTTTACAGAACCTCGCTCATTTCCTCGTTTATTTCAGACTCAGACACTTCACTTCTTTAACGACGTTATTTCGGTTTCCTTCCGCCAAGCAGATTTTTCTGGATTGCCTTTTTCATATCCGCCGGCGTCAGCCTTTTCCCCAGTGGCGCAAGATGCTCAATCTTCATATCCCAGGTAAGGTCACGGGTACCCATGTACTCGATTCCCCGCTTCGCGACGCTATAAGCAGCGAGCCTTCTCGTGGGAACCTCAAGAACATAAAGCATGTTGTTGTTGCCCTGGGTCGTCATACCTGTTGCCAGAATGTAATTGCCCTGGGCATTTCCAACCGCCTGGCCAAAAGCCTGCGGAAACCCCGGACGAACCATCTGCTGAACAACGTTGACAGCCAACAGCGTTACGCAAATTGCCAGCAATGCGACCGTAATGTTTTGACGCATCAAATTACCCCCGATTTCCTTTCCTCAGTTGAACCTGCCAAGCCAACCCGGGCAGATCCGGCTAATCCAAAACTCCGAACGAAACCAACCTCGGAGCCCCTCGCTTGACTCAACCGGGTAATTCTATTTCGGCAAATAAAGGAACCGAGACACACTCTTAAGTTGAGCCTGTCAAAGAGTTACCGGAAGAAAGCGGGGGAGAAAACTGTAAAGACCCTCTCATAAGGGCCATTTCTTCTGACATTTCATCTTAGCACACCGATTATTGGCCAACCAAGCGAAAGTTGGCCTATCGAAGCTTTCCTATACAAGAATAACACCTAACACCGAACCAACCAGTGAATGGAGCCGGTTTTTCTGCTCAATCGAGGCCCATAATCCCTTCTCCGGTCGATTCTTCAAGCCCCAGGAACCCACTCCAGCGGTCAAAAAAAAGTGTGTTTTGAGGGTCTTCCCAGAAATCTTCGGCCAGATCTTTAACCTTCTTGAAAGCCTCCATATTGGCGAGGGGAGCCCCCAATCCGCCAAGGGGAACTAATCCTGCCTGGCGAATCCCGAGATATTCCCCCGGCCCCCTCATCTCCAGGTCCTTCTCAGCCAGTTCGAAACCATCATCGGTGCGAGTAAAAATTTCGAGGCGTTTCGCGCCATCCTCACCACAACCTTCCAGGCTGACGAGGCAAAACCCGGGATGTTTCCCCCTGCCGATCCGCCCGCGCAGCTGGTGCAACTGGGCGAGGCCGAACCTGCCGGCGTTCTCAATATAGAGGACCGTCGCGTTGGGAACATCAATCCCGACCTCGATGACAGATGTCGCCACGAGAATCTGCGTCCGCCCATTGCGAAAACACTGCATGGCCTCATCCTTCTCTGCGCTGTTTAATCTGCCGTGCACAAGGCCTACCCTGTACTCGGGAAACACCTCCGCTGCCAGGTGTTCCTGGCCCGCCACCGCCGCATGCAGATCAAGCTTCTCAGATTCATCGACCAGGGGGAAAACAAAGAAAGCCTGGCGCCCCTCCTTCAATTGCTTCCGGACAAACTCAAGAGAATCGGCTTTTTTTTCAGGCCTGACCGGGTACGTCTTCACCGGCTGGCGGCCGGGAGGACGCTCCTTGATGATCGACAGGTCCAGGTCTCCGTATTGAGTCATCCGAAGAGACCTGGGTATAGGGGTAGCTGTCATTACCAGGATGTGCGGCTCCCTCCCCTTCTTGCGAAGCTTCGAGCGCTCGGCTACTCCGAATCGATGCTGCTCATCGATGATCGCAAGGCCGAGATCTTTCATGACGACGCTTTCCTGCACCAGGGCATGGGTGCCCACGACAATATGGACACCACCCTCGGCCAGCTCGCACAGAATCTCGCGTCGTTGCGGGGCCGATACCGCCCCGGTCAGGAGAGCGATCTTTACACCCTGATGACCGCTGAGATATCGACTGATCGTGGCGTAGTGCTGCTGGGCAAGAATCTCCGTCGGCGCCATGATGGCGCCCTGTCGCCCATTACGAACTGCAACCAGGAGCGCGTAGAGCGCCACCGCTGTCTTCCCTGTCCCTACATCTCCCTGCAGGAGACGGTACATCGGATGGCCCGAGGCCATGTCCCGGCTGACTTCCTCAACGACGATGTCCTGGCCGGGGGTGAACTGGAATGGAAAGATGGACCGGATCTTTTCATCGAGAGAATCACTTGTCTCAAGAACATCCGTTGTTGATTCACGAAAAGCCCGGCCTCGCCGCCAGATCTTTGTCGCGAAAACGAAACGCTCTTCAAATGCGAGGCGGGCCCGGGCGCTGTCCCGGCAGATCTCCCATCTCTGGCGTGAATCAAGCACGATGGGAGCGTCCTCAGGCTCATCCCCCAGGGTTGCGGGCGGGAAATGAATCCATTCGTAAGCCTCGAGGAGCCCCACGGGAAGCTCCCTGCCCGAGAGGATCCCCCTCTCAAAGAGGGTGCCTTCATCGAGGAAAAAATCGAAGGGCGTCTCCTCCACAAGTGGAAAACCGTCTTCAGTCCTGCCGGCACGAAGTTCATCGAGCGCACCGGCAACGAGTGTGCGCAGAAATCTCTGGGTCAACCCTTTGCGCAACGAGTAAATCGGCACCACCCTGTTGAGATGGATGCTGTCTTCCACGACCTCTCCATCTCCATCACTGGCAACCACCTCGAATTCCGGCGAAACGATCTGTTTGCGGCTGGCGTGCTCTGCAACCTTGCCGAATACGCAGAGAGTATCTCCCGGACTCAGGCTTCTCTCCAGGTACGGCTGGTTGAACCAGACCAGGTCGACAGTGCCACTGTCGTCCATCAGGGTTGCCGTAAGCATATGACGCCTCGGCGGCAATCTCCTGCCACGGCACCTCTCCAGCTGCCCGCTGAGAACCACCTGCTCGCCTACCTCGATGGAACCGATCGCCTTGGCATTCCTGCGATCCTGGTACGACCTCGGGAAATGAGACAGCAGGTCGCCGGGCAGGAAGACCCCAAGGGCATTCAGCGCCTCTGCGCGCTGGGCATTCACTCCCGGCAGCGCCAGCAGTGCAGCCTCAAGCGTGGGGTCCTGTTCGTTCTTCTGTGCTGACATGAGTATTGGCCCGACCGCTTCCTGCCTGGGCAGGAACTCACTCTTCGAGTCGATCGATGATCGCATTCACCGGGTTGCAGACCATGGGGTCACTCCCTTCGAGGAGACCGGCGATCTTCGCTACAGCACATCTTACCGTTGTATGGTTGCGATTGCCGAAGTTCCTGCCGATCTCTGAAAAAGACAACGGAGTAAACTTCCGGGTAAGGTAGATCGCCACCTGCCTGGCAAAAACAATCGGGCGCAGACGGTTGGCTGAGGAAAACTCAGATACCGGCAAATTGAAATAACCGGCGGTCTCCTGGATAATTTTTTCTGTGGTCGGACCACTCCGCCCCCGCCCTGCCCTCTCAACCAGGACCCTGCGGGTTTCGGCAATACTCAGGGGGCGCCCGAGGACCCGGGCATGAACATCCAGCTGCAGAACGGCTCCAAGCAGCTCATGGGCCCCCCCGCGAATCCCCTCGGCGAGAAACTCAAGAACCTCACTGTCGATCTCTCCCCTTGTTCCCTCACTGAGCGCCCCCCTGCCCCGCCCCAGCCGGGCCCAGTGATGCCGCACAATCTTGCGCTTCATCTTGTAGTCGGGTGGCCGAATGCGGGTCACCAGGCCACTGAGGAACCTTCCCCGCAGAGCAGGTGACAGCTCTTCAAGGTCCCTGGGTCCCCTGGTCGAGGTAATAACGACCTGCCGCCCCGCCTGGACGAGGTGGTCTATCGTATGCAGAAGCTCAACCTGGGTCTTCTTTTTGGAGGACAGGTTCTGGACATCATCAATGAGTAAAAGATCCAGCGACCGGTAAAGACGGCGGAACTTCTCGGTGGTCCCGTCCTGGATGCTTGCAACATAGTGATTAAAAAAACGATCGGCGCTGACACAACGTTTCTTCAACTCCTGCCCGGCAGCTGACTCGATCCCTCTCAATAGATGCGTCTTGCCGACGCCGGACCCGCCCCAGATAAAGAGCGGGTTGTAGAAAGCTCCGGGAGCCCGGGAGACCTCAAGCGCAGCCCTGCAGGCCAGCCGGTTGGGCTCTCCCTCTACATAGTTCTCAAGTTCAAAGCCCTCATCGTGTGCCTCACCGGAACTTCTCCGCCGTCCCCGGGTGTCCTTACCCCTCCATGCAACCGGTTCCAGGCCCTGGCCGGAGTCAACCCTGCTGGAGCTGCCGGAAGCCTCCCCAGGGGTTGCAAATATCCGCTTCTGTTCCTCCCGGTGCTTCCTGAAAAGAACGGGATCGATGGAAATATCGAGCGTCAATTCCCTGCCCGCCTGCCCCTCCAGGACCTCCCTGATGCCGTCCAGATAGCGCGACTCGATCCACTCCTGCAGAAACCGGTTGGCAACGCCGAGACGGACCTCGTCTTCTCCGTCCGACAGGACGGTAATATCAGCAAGCCAACGCTGGTAGCATTCCGCGCCGAAACGGACCTGTAGTCCTTCCCGGGCAGAAGTCCAGCTATCTTGAAGAAGTACACTTTTCATGAGGCTATTCCACTTTCCCCTCCAGGCCATCGATGCGATCCGGTAAAAAATCCCCGGTTTCGGAACTCTCCGGACACAGCCGGAGCCTCCTCTCGAGCGCCTCCCCTGCACCTCCTCAAGGAGGTAAGGAGCAAAGACACACCTTGAACGAAACCGTATTTACCGTCTCTTGACCGAACCGTTGGCCAGAAAAAGGGAATCCATCACCAAACCCACCTAAACGCGGTGAAACAGGAAACCCGCCTGTTCACTTCCTTCTTTACACTTCCTTTTGATCAAAAAATAAAATCCCGGGGGGAGAGGTGATCAACGAAACATGCCGGCGATTTCGCAACCCGGCACCACTACCGGATCACAAAGCGCAGGAACAGCCCTGCAAAGATCATCCCGATTCCTCTTCCTGATTCATTCCCTCAGCCAGGCCAGGTCTTCGACCCGGCCCTGGTCCACGACTTCGGGCTCCACCAACCACGGCAGGAGAAAAAATCTCGGTGATTTCCTGCCAGCTGAATCCTGTCCAATCCACCGACTGACCGGGACCAACCGGCAACACAGTGAAAAGTACTCACCTCTGGAGCTCAGCTCCAGGACAGACTCCACTTCGAATCCACCCGGAGCGGCAAGCTCGCTACGTCACAGAGAATTACTGCGAACGCGAGGAGCAGTTCAACCCTCCAGTGTCTATCTTTTCGAGAGACGCTGGAAGTCAACTGCAACCAGCAGGCAAAACATCGTCGATACCAGGTCTCCCACCCGGGAAAAATACCACCTCGGTTAACTGACTGAACATCAAGTTGAACCCGCAAACCCAACTGGCCGAAGAGAACTCCACCAGGTCTCCAGCCAGGGCGCCCTGCTCATTTCGCATCCAATATGCGCCTCGAGCCGGGCAAAACATTCAAAGCAGGTCCTGTATTCCAAACTTCCCGCTGACGAAAGCGGGAGCGGATATTAGCAAAGGGGTCCCAGCGAGTCAACGCCGAAAAAACGCAACCGGCAGCAGAATAAATAACACCCGGCAGGAATGGCCGGCGACTCAGACTGAGAAACGGAACTCAACGACATCTCCATCCGCCATCGGGTAGGTCTTACCCTCGAGACGAAAGACCCCCTTCTCACGAGCGCCCTTGATTCCATCGAAGGCGACATAATCGTCATAGCTGACGACCTCCGCCCTGATGAAACCGCGGGCAATGTCACTGTGGATTTCCCCGGCTGCGTCAACGGCAACCGTTCCAGCCCGTATGGTCCAGGCCCGGACCTCCTTTTCTCCCGCAGTGAAGAAGCTGATGCGCCCCGCTGTTCGGTATGCAGAGGAAATGATTGAGTCCCGGCTCAACCTCTCAATGCCATACTCCTGGAGGAATACCTCCTGGTCATCGGGCGGCAACTGAAGAATCTCCAGCTCATTGAGCGCCTTGCAGGGAAGGGTCTCTGCCCCGCTGGTTTCGCAGAGCTCTTCGATGTTGATTCCAGAGCCGCCCTCACCGGAATTGACGACAAGCAGGTACGGTTTGAGGCTGAGAAAACCAAACCCACTGACGGCCTTGCGCTGAGCCTCGTCGAAAGAGAAGCTCGATACGGGGCTCTCCGCCTCGAGATGCACCCTCAACTCACCGAGCAGTTCCTGTTCCCGGCGGTCATCATCGTCAAAGTTGGGCTTGTTGCTTCTTTCTGCCAATCGCTCAAGACGGTTCTCCACAACGACCAGGTCGGCGATAATGAATTCGCCAAGGACCTCCTGGAGATCTACCGCGGGGTCCGGAGCAGCCTCGCCAGGCGACTCATAATCTCTCAGAACGACAATGAGGGTTTCCAGCTCCCGGGCGGGCGCCAGCAGATCGGCCATTCCCCCACTGGAGTTCTCGCTCGACATAGCGGGAAAATCGAGAAACTGGAGAGCCGCCGGAGTGTATTTTTTCGGTTGGTAGTCATCACGCAACCTCTCCAGGCGCTCGTCCACCACCTTCACAGAGCGTACCGAGGGCTTGTTGCCACCATGGGAAGGGGCCGGATCGTCGTACAATTCCGTCAACAGGCTGAACAGGGTGGTCTTACCGCTTGAAGGCAACCCCAATATGCCGATCTTCATTCCACGGCCTCCTTCCTCTTAGCGAAATTGAGTAATCGGCAGACCAATATACCCACCTCGTACAGCAACACCAGCGGAACTGCCATCAACAGAAGGCTGAAAGGATCCGGGGGCGTCAGAAAGGCAGACAGCACAAAACCGATCAGGACTGCCATGCGCCTCGCCCTGCCGAACCCCTGCACCGTCACGATGCCGATCCTGTTGAGGAAAACCATGATGAGGGGCGTCTGGAAAACCAGTCCCAGGACAAGGGTCAGAGTGAAAAACAGGCCGATGTAATCACCTAGGGTAAACGCCATCTGGATATCAGCGCCGCCCCATTGGGCAAGGAAGGTCAGGGCCACCGGGATCAGAACGCTGTATCCGAAAAAAGCCCCTACCGTGAACAGCCCGAGGGAGAAGGGCAGGAAGAGCTTGACGTAGCGCTGCTCACTGTCATAGAGCCCTGAACCAATAAATTTCCAGGCCTCGTTCAGGACAAACGGAAGGGTAAACAGGAGACCGAAAATGAGAGCCACCTTGAGATGAGTATAGAACTGTTCAAGGTAGGAGATCACCATGATGCGCCCCGCCTCGGTCTTGTGCATATCGTCCATGATCTCATCAAATCCCAGCAGGACATCGAGGAGGTAGTCCTTGACCGCCAGGGCCCCGGCACCCTCCCTGGCAGTTGCATCCTGCTGCAACTCCTCGATTGTCACCGAGCCGGCCCTCACCGCTTTCCTGCGGTCGCTGAGAAACTGGTTGTACTCTTCGAACTTGCCGATCTGGCTCTGCAGAGAGCCCTCCCAGCCCCCCAGGAGCAAATCGTTTTGCTGTTGCGGCTCTGCCACCAGGGCGCGCAGATTGTCTTCGTATTTCTCGAATCGACGCGGGATCTCCGGAAGCGGCAGAAATTCATTCACGGTCGCAAAATGCCTGGCAACCCTCTCAGCCAGCAGGACTCCCTGCCTGCGGTAAGCCTGTTCAAACTGGATTCGCTCACCAGGGGGGAGAGATGGAAGGACATCCTGAAGCCCCCCGGCAAAACTGTCGAAAGGCTCAGATAGTTCAGTGATTACATTTTTGCGCTGCACCTCGCCCACGAAGAAGCGCTCCCAATCCCGAATGGCAAAACGTGCACCTGGAGTTCCCGGAGCAATAAAGACCTCCTTCTCAGCCAGTTCCCGGATCTGGTTGTTAAGACGCTCGACCAGCTTCGTCTTCTGAGCTTTTCTGAACGCACGCTGGTGGGGCTGGAGCGTGATGTCCATGAGCTTCTTTTCGCAGATGAGTGCAAGGACCACTCCCACGAACACGTAGAGAAGAGAAAAGAGTACTCTTTTCCGGAGTTCCTCGAGATGCTCCCCGAAGGTCATGCGTACTTCGCGCATAACACCGTCTCAGTCACCTGGGGTTGCCAGGATAAGCTTGAAAACCTGGGTTATCCTGCCTTGAGAAACGAAACCGGCACTCTTACAGGGAAATCAATCCCTCAGAACCGGCACCCCGTTGGTGACGAA
>JAYGDV010000055.1:0-2392 GCA_046582735.1 Planctomycetota bacterium | reverse complement strand
AAAAGTCCAGATCATCGATTCCTCCATGGCAGAGGAAGGAATCGTCGGGTTGGGATCACGGGTTCGGGCCGAAAACATGGAGAGCGGCGAATCTATTCACTACTCCGTTCTCGGTCCCTGGGATGGGGGCCCCGAGGAAGGTGTTCTTAATTATCGCAGTCCTCTCGGACAGTTCTTCCTGGGCAAGGAAGTCGATGATGAGATAGAGGTGGTTCTCCCCGGCGGCACGTCCATGTACAGGATCCTCGAGATCACCTCGGTCTTCGACTGAGGGCGTTTCGCGTCGCTTGCACCTTCGCGCCTGCTGCACAGCAGGCTCCTGCTGAATTTGAAAGATTCAACGGGCGAAACTCTGTTTCCGGTTCTAAAATAGCTATGTGGGGATGATCCCGGGTATGGGGCTGCCTGATCGTCCAGGGGACATCTTCGGTCCCTGCTGTATTTATTGCTCCCGTTATCGCTTCACCGGGGTGTTTCTGCATGTCTTCAACTCATTCAACTTATCGAAAATACTACAATGACCCGCAGGATCTGGTCGCTAAGCTCCAGAACCTCGTCGAAAACCGTGAAAAATATCCCGGTTCGGAACTCTTTCTTCAGATGTTTGAGAGGGTATTCAGGCTCGTGGGAGACGAAACCTACAGTGCTGACCTGAAAATGCTGAACCACGCGCTGCTTGAATTGCGCTATGCCTTCAAGGTGTTTGCCCCTTACAGGTCTGTTCGCAAGGTGTCGGTTTTCGGCTCGGCCCGCACCGGCAAAGACCGCGTCGAGTACCAGTTGGCCAAACGGTTTTCCAACCAGGTAACCAGCCGGGGTTATATGGTGATTACCGGTGCCGGGCCCGGGATCATGGAGGCTGCCCAGGGCGGCGCCGGACGGGCCAGGAGCTTCGGCGTGAACATTCGCCTCCCCTTTGAGTCCAAAGCGAATGAGATAATCGAAAACGATCCCAAGCTGATCCACTTCAAATATTTCTTTACCCGCAAGGTCTGCTTTCTCAAGGAGACCGATGCGATCGTGATCTTCCCAGGAGGGTTCGGAACCCACGATGAGGCCTTCGAGTCTCTGACCCTCGTCCAGACGGGCAAGAGCCACCTGGTGCCGATTGTTTTCGTCGACCGGCCGGGGGGGACCTACTGGTCGGCGTGGCTCGATTACATCCATACGCATCTTCGTGACGAAGGCTATATCGATGGTTTCGATGAGAGCCTGTTTCATGTTACCGACAGTGCAGAGGATGCGGTGAACGTGGTTACCGGGTTTTACCGCAATTACCACTCAGCCCGTTATGTGAGGCCGCTGCAGGTTATCCGGATGAACCACCCGGCTGGAGATTCCCTGCTGGAGCGCCTGAACCGGGAATTCCGCGATATTGTCGTTTCGGGAAAGATCGAGAGGCTCCCTGCTCCGCTGGAGGCCGAGAAAGATGAGCCACAGACGGCTGATCTTCACAGGATCGCTTTCCGCTTTGACCGCAAGAGCTACGGCCGCCTGCGGGCGCTGATCGATGTGTTGAACCTCGAGCCGGAACCACCCCGGAGTTAAACGCCAGGGGGAGATGATCCGGGACCTGAATATTCAAACAGGTTCTTTTCCGTTTCGAGGATCCGCAGCAGGTGGAGACTCGCCGGTGGGGGGATTCTTTTTTCAAGGCGCCTCCAGATACTGGAGATGAGAACCTCCGTGGTCGGGGGAGGGGTATCTCCCGTCTCGAGAACTTCGTTCAGGTTCCTGTGATCGATCGGTTCGATGACATATTCCCTGACGATCGAGTCAAGGTGTTCGAGGGAGATTACCCGGCCGGTGAGCGGATCAGGTTCGCCCCTGATGATGACCTCGAGATCGTAATTGTGCCCGTGCCCCCCCTCGTAGCTGCATTTTCCGAACACCTTAAGGTTCCACTCCGGCGGCTGGTCAGGCCTGAAAAGCCTGTGCCCGGCATTGAAGCGGTAAAGACGGCCGAGATAGACGGCACTCATGTCTCTTCTCCGTAATACTCGGCATAGAGAAATGCGTCTTCCCGCAGACGCAGGCGTGCCAGCCGCACCCCCTCGCGGTTAAATTCAGGTTCGAGGAGTTTCCAGATATAGAGAACGAGGTTTTCTGCTGTAGGTATGGTGTCTGCGAAGCCATCGATCTCCTCGTTGATGTGCCGGTGATCGAACCTGCTCACAACCTGTTCCTGGAGGATCTCATCGACCTGGCGGAGATTGATCACCATCCCCGTCAGGGGGTCAACGGGGCCCCTGAGGGTAGCCTCGAGCTCGTAGTTGTGGCCGTGCCCATGGGGATTGTTGCAGGCACCGAAGACTTCACGGTTCTTCTCTTCGGACCAGTCCTTACGGTGGTAGCGATGGGCTGCGCAGAACCTGGTCTTGCGAGTGATTTC
>JAYGDV010000548.1:0-2671 GCA_046582735.1 Planctomycetota bacterium | reverse complement strand
GGTTTGAAGGCGAGGCGGCAGAAAAGGGCCATACGCTCGTTGGTGTCCTTTGCTCTGATTTATTGCTTAAGACTGTACATATGAGGAGTACAGGTTGATGGGCTTCACCCGGCTGTTAACTATGCGGGAATTTGCGCTTCGAGCCTTGTCGGTTGCGATTGGGTTCCTGCTTGCCATTTCTTCACTGTATGCAGATTTTGAGAATGCATCCAGGTTGACCGAAGGGCTCCGGGGAGCCTCGGGTGTTGCAGTTGCTCACGATATCGCCGGCAATGTTTATGTTGTCAGCATCGTAGACGGCCACCTGCGGATCGATCTCTTCGGCCCCTGCCTGCAGACAGAGCCTTTCTTCCCCGGTGGAACGGACCGCCGGGGGGAACCCCAGGTAGTTACCGGCTCCCGCGGTGAGGCGGTGGTGTGTTTCACCGAGCGTCGCTCTGCTGCGGCGGATGCCCCACGCGATATATACCTGACCCACAACGCAGGAGGCTCCTTCACGGACCCTGTCCGTCTTTCCGACAGCCCGCATGATGATTACGCCCCGCAGCTGGCCCTGGACTTTCGCGGCAATGCCCATGTTGTCTGGAGCAGACAGCCCGCTGACCCCGAAGCGCCCGCCCTGGTTCTCTACTACAATCCACTGAGCGAGCGAATTGAGACGGTTGCCCGGGGGATGCTCCCCTCCCTTTGCCTCGATTCACGAGGGACGGTACACCTGGTCTACCAGCGGGATGACAGGCTGTATTGTAATTCCACTACAGGCGGTACTTTTGACCGGGAGCTCGAGATCGAGGGTACTCCTGCTACGATGGAGCCAGGGGCGGCTATCGCCGGAACCCGTGATGGAAGGCTGGTGATCTCCTACGTCGATTCGGGTTCTCTCTATCTTCTCGAGGGCTCCCAGGAAGCTGATTTCGGAACGGCCACCGAGATTGACTCCGGCGGTATTACCCGGGCTGACCTGGAGGCCGGGCGAAGCGGCGGGCTGAGTCTTGTTTACTTAAGGGATGGCGACATCTACAAGATGAGCGGAGCCGGTTCCCTTGACCTGGAGCTTGAGCATGTCGTCCCCTCCGTCCCGGACCTGGAGTCGGGTCCCCGCCATGCAGTGGATTCCTGCGATATCACCCATGTTGTTTTCCTGAGGGCTGGAGAGGTCTATTACACCAACGATGCGCAGGATCCAGTTCCTGATTTCAGTGCTGACAGAACCCACGGCGAGATACCGATGGTGGTGCAGTTCGAAGATCTCTCCGAGGGCAAGGTGCAGGGATGGCATTGGAATTTCGGTGATGGAGGGACCTCTCTTTCCAGGGACCCGCAGTACACCTACAACCAACCCGGCAGCTACACGGTTACCCTGTCGGTTTTCCTGACGAACCGTACCGCGGTTGAGATCAAGCGTGAATTCGTCGTGGTGGAGGAACCCTCCAATACCCTGACGATTCCCGACCAGCGCCTCGAATTCGGCCAGGGGGAGGTCTGGTTCCCCGTTTACGCCTCCCATCGGGACCCGGTCATGGCTTACCAGCTTCATGGGGTCTTTGATCCGGAGGTCCTTGAAATGCAGGACTGTTCCCTGCTGGGTACGCCCTCGGTTCGGCTGCACCCCGAGGTCTGGGAGTGTAATATCTTCGAGCGAAGCTTCGAGATCGGCTGTCTCTACGACTTTATCCCGCCGATCGATGGAAGGGCGCTGCCCCCCGGAGATGACCACATCCTCACCAACCTGATCTTCACGGTCGCTTCCGATGGGGAAGAGGAGACCATCACCCGGATCGAACTTATCAATGACCGGGAGCAGAGCCCGATCCTGAATATCTTTACGGTCAATAACCAGTCGAAGATTCCTGTCATGAAGGGCTCGACGGTAACGGTTTATCCCGAGGACCATCCGGAGAAGCTCTTCATTCGCGGCGACATCAATTTCACCGGCAACGTGGATATCACCGATGCGATCTACCTCCTCAGCTTCCTGTTCCTCGGCTTCGAGGACCCGGAGTGTCTCGATACGGCCGATACCCTGGATGAAGGCCGGATCAATATCAGCTCACCTATTTACCTGCTGAACTTCCTTTTCACCGGCGGCCCGGCTCCACGGGTTCCCTACCCGAGCCCCGGCCTCGACCCGACCCCGGATGACGCCTTCCACTGCGAAGACTGAGCACCGGGCGGGACTCTCCGGTTTATAGGCATCAACAGCTGCTTTGCCCTTGACGATGCGGCCTCGGGGCCACAGTATTCATCAGGTAATCACTCGAGAATTCATCGGGGTGTAGCTCAGCCTGGCAGAGTGCCTGCTTTGGGAGCAGGAAGTCGTTGGTTCGAATCCAATCACCCCGACCAGTTCACTCCCCTCGTCAACAGCTGACGGGGGGAGTCTTCTTTTGACCCCGCCGCCACTTACGCCATCGGCAGTGGGGGACTCAGCGCCATCGCCGCCCCCTACCGTTTTGTCAGGAGAGGTCTCGAATTGACCCGAATCGCCGACAGTTGGTGCAAGCATTGGTGCAAGCCCTTCGGGTGGGGGGACTGCCATTTCCGCAGGGGCGTTTTAACCACCCTAAGCGATGCCCCGGGTGATAAGCAACCAGGGGGGGGTGTTGATTGATGCAGGGGAGGTTGGTGGCCTATGATGCAGCCATGCAGATCTATGTTGGGAGAGAAGGAG
>JAYGDV010000585.1:0-2922 GCA_046582735.1 Planctomycetota bacterium | reverse complement strand
ACCAGGAGGGGCGAGGATCGCGACGGCATCCCTCTCTTCTGTTTCCAGGCGATGTGGCTTTCGGTGACATCTCCTTTTCCATCCGGGCGGATAGCCCAGAGCTCGGGGCGGTCATGGTCCATGATCACGTAGGCAAACCCGTTCCCGAAGACCGGCCGCGGAGCGATCGACCATCCCCGGTGCCGGACCTTCCAGAGCTCCTTTCCGCTGGCCGGGTCGTAGGAGATCACGGCCTGGGCGGCGGGGCTGACCAGCTGGTGCCCGCCTTTCCAGGGGATGAGCGTCGGGGTGCAATAGGCTTTGCGCTGGTTGACCGGAACCTTGCTGTAATCGGCGGAGCGGGCGGTCTTCCATACGTCTTTCCCGGTGGTCTTGTCGAGCGCGATCACGTACTGCACATCCCGGCCATCAACGTTCATGATCAGCAGATCTCCCATGAGGAAGATGGATCCGCCCGGGCCGGCGGCAGCTTCATGATCACAGTTCAGGTCGCGCCGGGTCCAGATGGTCCGGCCCGTTGAGGTGTCGACGCACGCTGTTCCGTAGGTGCCGTAATGAAGGTAGACCCTGTTTTTCTCGATGGCCGGGGTAGGTGATGCATAGGAGTTGATCGCAGCGACACGTTGCGGCTTCTTGACATCAAAAATATGAAGGTCGTGAATGACCTTTCCCGACTTCCTGTCGAGACAGACGGCAAAGAGCTTGCGTCCGTTTTCAAGTGCCGTGGTCAGCCAGACCTGGTTCTTCCAGATCACGGGAGACGACCAGCCGCGGTCGTGAACCTTCGCTTTCCAGGCGATGTTGGTCTTCCCATTCCAGTTCAGGGGCAGGTCGCCGCGGGCGTGTCCGTCCGTGGCTGGTCCGCGAAACTGCGACCAGTTGTCCTGGGCTACCAGGGAGGCATTCAGGGTGATCAGCAGGGTGAAGATGGATCGCATTTTGTCTTTCCTGGTGCAGGCGCTCTCGGCTGTGGATTCTTATGCGAGAGGGATTGTAACACGACAGGAACTAACCTGGCGGCTGGCCAGCGCTTTCGCCATGCCGATGGAGGCTACTTTCTCGCCATATCAAAATATTTTCTGTAGCGGGTTACCAGCTCAGGTTTCTGGGCGGCGAGATTGGTCTTTTCAGCGATGTCTTCCTGCAGGTCGAAGAGGGCGAAGCGATCTCTGCCGTAGCGGTGCAGTTTCCACCGGCCGACCCGGATCGCTCCGGGCCAGTAGAGGTATTCATGGCGTTTCTGCTTCCCGGCTTTTCCAAGCAGATCCGGCAGGTAGCTGATCCCGTCGATGTCGGCCGGTGCTTCGATCCCGGCGACCTCGCAGGCCGTCGGCAGGAAGTCCCAGAACGCGCTCGGGTGGTCGCTCGTTCGCCCCGGTTTGATCTTCCCCTTCCAGCGCGCGATCATCGGAACGCGGATCCCGCCTTCGCGCCAGGTGCGCTTGGCGCCGGAGAGCGGGCCGGCGCTGTTGAAGAATTTCAGGCTCTGCCCGCCCTCGGGAGAGGGGCCATTGTCGCTGCTGAAAATAACCAGGGTGTTTTCACTCAGCTTCAGCTCATCGAGCAGGTCCAGTATCTTTCCGATGCTCTGGTCCATCCTCGAAATCATTCCCGCGTAGCTTGCCAGGGGGTGGCTCTGGCCGCAGTAGCCCTTCTTGTACTGGCTGCCGTAGCCCCCTCCACCGGTGTTGCCCGTGCCGACGATCTTCGGCTTTTCCTTCCAGCCAAGCTTCAGGTAGGGCTCCATTGAATCCTGCGGCACGGTCAGCTCAGCGTGAGGAATGCAGTAGGGCAGGTAGAGAAAGAACGGGTCCTCCTTGTTCGCCCTGATCCAGTCGATGGCCTCGCTGGTCAACTGGTCGTGGCTGTAGGTGCCCGCGTCCTTTTTGTACTCTCCTTTTACCCGGAGGTTGTGGTTCTTCGGGTAGAGCACCTTCTGGTCGTTTCGCCAGAGATACTCCGGGTAGTAGAAGTGGGCGAAGCCCTGGTTGTCGAAGCCGAAGAAATGGTCGAAACCCTTCTGGTTCGGGCTGCCGGGATGACCGGGTCTTCCAACGAGGCCCCATTTGCCGATCATGCAGGTCTTGTAGCCGGCTTTCTTCAGCAGCATCGCGATCGTTACATCGTTGGCCCGCAGCCGTCCGCCGTTACCGGTGACCGATGCGTGTCCCATGTGCCTGCCTGTCATCAGTGCGCAGCGCGATGGCGAGCAGATGTTGTGTCCGGAGTAGTGGCTGGTGTAGCGGATGCCCTCGCTCGCCAGTTGGTCGAGGCGCGGTGTCTTGATCTTCTCCTGCCCGTAGCAGCCGAGATCCCCGTAGCCAAGATCGTCAGCCAGGATGAAGACAATGTTGGGCTTATCCCGGGCGGGTAGCAGCGGTGCAGCAAGCAGGCACAGAAAGAACAGCAGCGTTTTCATGGTTGCTTCTCCGGTTTCGGGTCGACCTTCCAGTCTTTATTCACCTTCCTGCCGTAGTAGGGGTAGTAGTCCCAGGGGGCATCCTGGCCGAGAGCGCGCGGGTCCCCGTTTTGAGCCAGGTGTTTCTGCAGCCGGGCGCTGAGTTTTTTGCGGGCCTCGGCGTACTCGGGATTGCCGGCCACGTTCACCAGCTGGCCGGGATCCTTGCGCACATCGTAGAGCTCTTCGCTCGGGCGCTTTGCGAAGGCCAGGTCGTAAAGGAGCTTGAAGCCGGACTTGTCCTTATTGTCCATGAGCAGCTTCTTGGTGGGGGAGGAATCTACCTCGCCAAAGGGAATGTCGCGCGCGCAGACCCTGCGGTCGGGGTCGCCTGCCGGCCAGCGGCCCGGTTCATAATTCCTGATGTAGAGGTATTGATGGGTGCGGATGGCGCGGCAGGGATAGCCCTTGCCTCCCTTGCGGCAGCCATCGTGTCGTTCCATGGCGATGAAGGCGGCGGAAAA
>JAYGDV010000578.1:0-7852 GCA_046582735.1 Planctomycetota bacterium | reverse complement strand
CTTCGCGGAAGCATCATCGAGCGGATGGGGCGCCTTGAACATTGGCGAAGATCCCACCTGGGTCAGCTCCGAGTGGCTGGAGACCGAGGAGGGGATCTTCATCAATACAGGGGACCAGGTCGATTACAATTCGATCGCCGGACAGCTTGGCATGGTGAACGACAACACCCTGGGCATCGCGACGACCTACATTGAAAACATTACAGATGAGCCGCTGGAGGTCCAGCTCTGCACCGCCAGCGATGACTCCATCCGGGTAGATGTGAACAATTACATCGTGGTCAATAAAAACACCTGCCGGGGTTCAGGCCAGGGTATCTGCCAGGAGACGACCTGCGCGGAATTGGCGCCGGGAATGAACAAGGTTACCGTCTACGTCTGGGAAGGCGGCGGCGGCTGGAATTTCCGGCTGGGAGTGATCGATCCGCTCACGGGCGTTCGTCTCGACGATAATTCAGGCGAAGACTTCGGTATCATCTTCTTCGGCAACGGCGACGATGATGCTCTCGAGGGCCAGGTTCTCGATGTGTTTCCCGACTGTTCTGTCGGCCAGGAGCTCGGCGGGGGAGAAGCCCAGCCTTTTGACCTCGGCGGCTGGATCGGCACCGAGGGCTGGAATTTCCTCCTGCTTGACCAGGCCGACGGCTGCGGGGGAGGAGGTCTCTTCGGCATGAGGGCGAATTGGGTGGCTCCCTACGACCTGGGGGAAGAGGACCCTCGCGCCGGGGAGGAGTGGGACATCGATTTCAATGTCGCTCGCTCCCGGGGCTGGATCCTGAATGACCTCGCTGCCCTCCCGACCTGGATGAGCTCGGAGTCTCTCGCGGCGGAGGCGGTCGGCATTCCTGTCGGAGACCTGGTTGATTACAACGCCATCGCCCAGACTCTGGGGGTCGCCAATGACAACATGGTGGGGATCGCGACCACCTATATCGAGAATACGACGGATGCCCCGGTGGGCGTCGATCTCTGCACCGCCAGCGATGATTCCATCCGGATTGACATCAACAATTTCACTGTCCTTGTAAAAGAGGTCTGCCGTGGTTCATCTGGCGACTGCCAGGAGATCACCTGTACAGAGCTGGCTCCCGGCATGAACAAGGTTACGTCCTACGTCTGGGAGGGCGGCGGCGGCTGGAATTTCCGCCTCGGGCTCAAGGACCCCGCCACCGGGCAGTTGCTGTCGGGCGCCCTGGCCGACGCCGCGGGAATTGTCTTTCATGGCACGGGAGCTGATGACGAGCTTGCGGGCCAGGTTCTCGAGGAAGCTCCCGGATGCGAGATAGTCGTCGTCAACCCGGGCAATGGTTTTCCCCCCATCGAAGAGGGGGCCAATACCTCCGGCTGGATCAGGAGCAGCGCGTGGAATATGTTGCTTCTTGACCAGGGCGGCGGCTGCAGCGGCGGAGGAAATGCCCGCATGGCCGGGCAGTGGGTGGCGCCCTACAATATGGCCGAGGAAAACCCCCGGGCAGGAGATGAGTGGGAGATAGATTTCCTCCTGGCAGAGTCCATGGGATGGCCCGGGCGCTTCAACAATACCCCGACCTGGACCAGCCTCAACCACATTCGCTCCCTTGGCCACAACCTGGCCTCCGATGACCTGGTTAATTTCGAGACGATGGCATCGGCGGTGCTGAACGGGACCGACAACAAGGTCGCTATCGCGACGACCTACATCGAAAACCTGACGGGGGATCCGCAGCTGGTCGAGCTCTGTACCGCCAGCGATGACTCCATCCGCGTCGACGTGAACAATTACATGGTCGTCAGTAAAAACGCCTGCCGCGGTTCAGCCGGTGACTGCCAGGAGCGGAACTGCGCCGAGCTGGCGCCCGGCATGAACAAGGTTACCGTCTATGTATGGGAAGGCGGCGGCGGCTGGAATTTCCGGCTCGGAGTGATCGATCCGGCGACGGGCATCCGGCTCAACGACTTCACCGGAGAGGATTTCGGACTTATCTTCCTTGGCAGCGGGGAGGACGATGATTTCGAGGGCCAGGTCCTCGATGTGGAACCCGAGTGTTCCCTCGGAGAGGTGGTTGGGCCCGGCGACCCCGGCGACCCCGGAGAACCGCTGAATCCCCTTGCCGCCAGAGTGAATCCGTTCGGATGGATCCAGTCCCACGCCTGGAACCTGCTCTTCCTTGACCAGGCCGCCGGCTGTAGCGGGGGCGGGACCTTCATCATGGCCAACAATTGGGTAGCTCCCTACGACCTGGGCGAAGAGAATCCCCGCCCGGGCGAGGAATGGGATATTGATTTCGCCCTGGCTGAGTCCCGCGGCTGGCTTGGGAACGCGCAGATCGGCGAGGTTCCCACCTGGGTCAGTGTTAATTTTATGCGGGATCTCGGAGCGAACCTGTTCCCTGCCGACCTCGTGGATTTCAATTCGATGGTCGGCCAGCTCGGCTTCCCGGGCAACGACAACGTCATGGCGGTGGCGACGACCTATGTCGAGAACACTACCGAAGAGCCGATGCAGGTCAGGGTGTGTACGGCAAGTGATGATGCGATCCGGCTCGATGTGAACCAGCAGAACGTGGTGCTGGTCAGTGCCTGCCGCGGCTCTGCGGCGGATTGCCAGGAGGTGAACTGCGCTATTCTCGAGCCCGGGGTCAACAAGATCACGGCCTATGTCTGGGAAGGCGGCGGTGGCTGGAATATGAGAATCGGCCTGCGCGACCAGAACGGGGCCATTCTCGATGATCGCAGCGAGACGGTCATTTTTCACGGCGACGGAGCGGAAGACGAGCTCGAGGGCCTGGTCAGTGAGAACCCTCCTGACTGTGGCGACCTTGGATTCGAGATAGGAATCAATTCAACCGGCTGGATTCGCACCGAGGGGTGGAACCTGCTCTTCCCCCTGCTGAATCCGTTAGGCTGCGGCGGCGGTGGAGTCGGGACGATGGAACAGAACTGGGTGGAGCCCTACGAGATGATCGACGAGGACCCGCAGGCCGGGGATGTCTGGCCGGATATCGATTTCGGCTTCGGGCTGGCCGCAGGGTTTGACAACGGCGGCATGACCGAAGATCCCACCTGGGTTTCCACGGCGTACATCGATGAAGAATTCGGGGTCGGCCTGCCTGTCGGAGACCTGGTGGATTTCCAGGCCATGACGGTCACCCTCAGCAATTCAGACGCCGCCCCGTTCGTTGCGCCCAATGACAATGTGATGGGTATCGCGACGACCTATGTCATCAACAACCTGGATGAGCCCTTGCCGGTAGATGTCTGCACGGCAAGTGATGATTCCATAACAGTTCACGTCAACGGCGAGCTGGTGACCAATGTCAGCGTCTGTCGCGGTTCAGGCGGCGCGGCCTGCCAGGAGACCAGGCCCGCCATTCTCGAGCCCGGCCTCAACCAGATCATGGTGCAGGTCTGGGAAGGCGGCGGCGGCTGGAATTTCCGGCTCGGCCTGAGAGAGAGCGGAGACTTCCAGAATCTCAGCGATGGTAATTTCCTGGTCGAATTTTTAGGCGCAAATGTGGATGGAGAGCCTGTCGGCCCTGGTGGGCCCGATGATGAGATCTGTGACAATGGTCTCGATGATGATGAAGATGGAGACGCCGACTGCGCCGATGCCGATTGCGCCGATGCCGTCAATTGCAAGGAGCCGCCGCCCCCGGCGGGCCCGCAGTTCCTGCGTGCTGATTCCGATGACAATGGCGTCGTGAACCTTACCGATGCGATTTTTACCCTCAACTACCTCTTCCTTGGCGGTGGCGAACCAGCCTGTCTGGATGCGAGCGACACCGACAACAACGGCCTGGTCCAGCTGACCGATGCGATCTTCCTGTTGAACTACCTCTTCCTCGGTGGCGGGGCTCCTCCTGCGCCGACGAATAGGTGCGGGCTCGACCCCGAAGAGCCGCCTGACGGGATCGGCTGCGAGAGGTTCACCAGCTGCCCCTGATTGGGTCGTGGCTTCTTTGTTGTACTGTCGGTCCCGCGGTAGTTTACTGGTAGGGTAAGGGTCTACTGGAGGGAGGCTCTGTCCCTCCCGGCAGTTCTCTTTTGCCTGTCGTAAATTATCCCGGAACGGGTTGAATCCAGCGCTCATGCTGCGACCAGGAGGTCTTGAAATATGTCTTTTTCAACCAGGTGGTTTTTCTCCAGTTTCGCCATTGTTCTGCTTTTTGCCCAGCAGGCCGGGCTCCATGCCCAGGCCATAGCACAGTGGGATTTTGAAGGATCCCTCGATGCGACCACCCAGGGCCAACCGCTCGTTGCTGAGTTCGCTACACCTGCTTTCGAGACGGTCTTCGATTTCGAGGAGAAGGAGTTCGATGAAGATGTCGCCGAGGTCTGCAGGTTCGAGCAGGGTACCTATTTCAGGATGTACCATGGTCTTTCACCGAACGCTGGAGGGGCGTACGTCAACCAGTACACGCTGATTCTCGATGTGATGTATCCGGAGGCCTTTGGACCCGATGATCCCGATGGCCTGCTTGGAACCACCGGCTGGCAGGCGCTCTACCAGACCAACGAGAGCAACACAAACGATGGCGACTGGTTCGTGAACCCGACCGGAGGAATCGGCATCAGCGGCAACTATCCCGGCTCGGTTCCTGATGGGCAGTGGCACCGCCTGGCGCTGGCTGTGGACCTGGTTGCGGGAACCTACACCAGCTACATCAACGGTGAGCGAGTCCAGCAGAATACGGGCCAGACCGTGGATGGGCGTTTCGCCCTGGGGGAGTCGGTCCTGATCTTTGCCGATGAGTCCGGGGAGACAGCCGGGGGGTATGTCAGCAGTGTGCAGATCCGGGATGTCGCGATGACTGACGCGGAGCTTGCCGAGATGGGCGGCCCGACTACCAGGGGGATTCCCCTGCCGGAATGTCTCGGACCGCGCTGTTGCCTGAACCGGCAGTTCAGGGCGAATTACAACGCTGAGTCCAATATCGTGGTATGCGGCTGGACGAGTCTCGAGGGAGACGAGGCCTTCGAGGTGCTTCGAAACGGAGAGCCTGTCAGTGAGATTCTCAGCGCTGATACAGCCAGCTTCGAAGACCGTGATCCTCCCGCCGGGGGAGCCGGGGTGGAATACGCCCTGCGCCACCTTCAGGGCGGCGAGGTCGAAGTCACCTGCGCGAGCCTGGTCAATACCTTCGATTGTCCGGACCGTCTCGATTGCCGCGTTGACCAGGCCACTAGCACGGTAAGCCTGAGCTGGAGCGAAGGGGTGAATATCCCGGTGACCGGTTTCCTGGTGATTCGTGATGGAGAAGAGCTCGCCCAGCTGGCGGCCGGCGAGACCAGCTACAGCGATGCGGTCGAAGAGGCGGGCCGCTACAATTACAGCATTTCGATCCTGGCGGGAGATGAAGCCGTTTGCGAAACCGCTCTCTCCTGCCTGGCCGTGGTGACGGGAATCGACCTCGGTCCCGGCATCGAGGGAGTGATCAACCAGTATGATTTTAACGGCGACCTGTTGTCCTCTACCGGTGGGCAGGAGCTGGTTCCGCACGTCTCAGTTCCGCTTGACGCGGCCTTCGATGAGCCGGGCGTGGTCTTCGAGGATGCGGACATCAATGGCGAGGAAGCCGAGGTCGCCTTGTATACCCGGGGCACCTTCTTCCAGCTCTTCACAGGCTTTGAGCCCAACGGCGGCGGGGGGTACACCAACCAGTACACCCTGATCATGGACATGATGTTTCCCGAGGGTTCCCTGCTGGAGTCGGGGTGGGCCGCTCTTTACAACACGAACCCGCCCAGCGGCAACGACGGTGACTGGTTCGTGCAGAACGCCAACCGCGGTATAGGGATCAGTGGCAACTACGGAGGCGAGGTTCTGCCCGACACATGGCATCGACTGGCCCTCGTCGTAGACCTCGTAGATGGAACCTACACGAGCTACATCGATGGGAACCAGGTTCAGCAGAATACCGGGGAGGCTCTCGATGGGCGGTTCTCGCTCTACTCGGTCAATGATGGGGCGCTCGAGGGCTTCTCCATCTTCGCCGATGACAGCGGAGACAACGCCTCCGGTTATGTGAACAGCGTACAGGTTCGGGATATCGCGATGCCGGCCGGTGAGATCGCCGCGCTGGGCGGCGCGAGCGCCGAGGGTATCCCTGTTCTTCCGCCTTATACCTGCCCGATGGGCCTGCAGTGCTGCGCTGACCAGCAGCGCCGGGAGGTTACCCTTGGCTGGGAAGGTGGAGTGGGGATAGATGGCCTGGAGATTTTCCGTGATGGCGAGTCGATCGCGAGCATCGCGGTCGATGAAACCAGCTTCATCGACCAGGATGTTCTTCCCGGTAACCATGTCTACGAGATTCGCGCTACCGGGGAGGAGAAGTGCGGGAACCTGCCCCTGACCTGCAATGTGCTTGTCTTTGACGAACAGGACTACATCCTCTATGAGGGCTTTGACTGTTACCTAACCGACGAAGACCTGGCCGCGGCGGGGTGGGAGGCCATAGAGGATAATGCTCCCCTCGAGGACCAGCGCTGGACCATTACGAATCCATCGAGCCGTGCCAATCCGCCGTCGGCGAACGGGAAGCCCACGGCGGGGGGGTTTGTTATTTCCGAATACGCGGCTGCGAGTCTTGATGTTCCCGGTAGCGGAGCATCTCACGACCTCTGGAGTCCCTCCTTCAGCACTGTCGGCCATGATGAGGTCTGGCTGCATATGGACGCCTCCGTGCAGCTCAACAACAATGGCGACGCGGTCTTCGATGTGGATGTGTCGACCGATGATGGCGCCACCTGGGATAATGTCTACCGGCGGATCGCTCCGGCGAGGATGGTGGAACCCCTGCCTTCGCTTGATCTTGATAATGTCGATGGCGCCTACGGGAGGCTGCACGTGGACCTCTCTGAATTTGCCGCCGACCAGGACTCCGTGCGTTTTCGTCTGCGTCATTTTGAGCCTACCTGGGACTGGTGGATCGCCGTGGACAATGTGCTCGTGGACGCCAACGCTCCCGGCGGCAATATCGAGGTTCTGCCACTGGCCGATTTCAGTGATGAGGCTGTTCCCCAGGACTGGGATGTCTATCCGGGGGATGGTTCAGAAGGGCTGCGCCCGTGGAATGTCGATGATATCTGCACGGTGTCCCTCCTGAACGCGCGACTGGATTTCCCCGACATGGCCGATGGCCGCCAGCTCCATCATTTTGATGAGTACTTCGCCATGGTGGATCCGGTCTGCACCGGCGACGTCATGGACGAGTACATGGTGACGCCGCCGATGGATTGCTCGGCTTACGAGCAGGTATTCCTTCACGCCAGGTCATCGATCCTGGCAAGTGGTGACACGATCGCCGAGATCCTTCTCAGCCTCGATGGAGGTGAGACCTGGGAGGAAGAGCCGATCTTCTCCTACTCCGCAGGCGGCCTGAGTGTTGCGGGGGAGGAGCCCTACTATAATGAGTTCGTCTTTGAGCTTCCAAGGGCCGCGGGAGAGATAGATGTCGCCATAGGCTTCCACTACTCGACCAGGGGCCTGCCCGGGATCCAGGCCTGGTGGGCAGTAGATGACATTGCCGTTACCGCCAACGGGGCGGATGGTCCCGGGCCCCAGCCAGGAGCCCAGGAGTTTATTCGAGGAGATGCGGATGACAACGGCAGCCTGCAGTTGACCGATGGCATCTACATCCTGAATTTCCTTTTTCTCGGTGGAGGTGCTCCAGGCTGTACGGAGTCTGCCGATGCGGATAACAACGGCGCTATCCAGTTGACCGATGGCATCTATATCCTGAATTTCCTCTTCCTCGGAGGCCAGGACACGCCTCTTCCGGGAGGATACGCCTGCGGGCCGGATCCCGATGAGGAGGGCTCTCCTCTCGACAGCGGCTGCGAGAACTATTCAAGTTGCCCCTGAGTTCCGGCT
>JAYGDV010000427.1:0-10469 GCA_046582735.1 Planctomycetota bacterium | reverse complement strand
CCCGCAAGGGATTGCCCGGCATAAACGGCTTCCTCCTGAACACCTCGCAGACCAGGCCGGTCAGGATCTCCGATCGCGGGAAGGGCTTTGCCTTTGACAGTTCTTCAGGTTTTCTTTCCCCACACGGACGCCGCAAGCTCCAATTCACCACGACCAACCTCTCCAATGTAAAGATGGTTGCCCACCAGGTGCATGCCAACAATATCGTTCTCTACCTGGGGAGCTCTTCCCGGCACAGCCGGAACCATCGACCATTTTCGCGTCCTGGAGAATGGAAGGAATTCTCCATCGATGCGCTCCCCAACGAGGTGGCGAAAACCTCGATTGACCTCGAGCAGATTACAGGTTCCCCGCTTGCTGGCACCTGGTACGTAGAAGCAAAGGGCAAGGGCCGCTATTACCCCCGTGATAATGTCATCGTTACGATCACCGATATCGCGCTGAGCGCAAAAGAATCGCGTGATGGCTTCCTCGTCTGGACGACCTCGATTTCCGGTGGCAAGCCGCTTGCAGGAGTGGACGTTTCCCTGTGGACGAGGAACAACCAGAAGCTCCTTGCCGCCCGGACGGATGAAAACGGGTTAGCCCGGTTCGACAGCCCTTTTGATGACAGCGATGGAAGTCCTTTTGTAATCCTGGGTGAAAAGGATGACTCGCTCTCCTACCTTGAGCTCACCGGGCACGAGCTTTCCTATACGGATTTTTCCGTGCAGGGCAGGGCCTACCTTTCCAAGGGTTACGATGGCTTCGTTTACAGTGACCGGGGCGTTTACCGGCCGGGAGAAAGCGTTCGCATCGAATCGATCATCCGGGATTCGTGGAACGAGGAGCCTGGTGAGTTCCCGGTGCAGTTCGAAATCCTGCGCCCGGACAAGAAGCGTTTCAAGCTATTGAGGAGCACGGTGAACACTGCCGGGGGAGCGGGGATCTCGTTCAAGGTACCCGGGTCTGCGCTGACCGGTGAATACCGGGTTGTCCTGCGCCTGCCAGGTGAGGATTCGAGTGAGCTGGGAACGACGAGCTTCCTGGTTGAAGATTTTGTCCCCAACCGCATGCGCCTGTCGGTTGCCATCAAGGATGAGGATGATGAGCAGGATCCCGCACGGCGTTTTCACCCCGGTGAGAGTATCGAGGTGGACGTCAGCGGGGAATACCTCGCAGGCCTGCCCGCCAGGAACGTTCCCGTGGAGCTGGTCTGGTCGGCATCGCGGGGTTCTTTCAATCCCCCGGGTGGCGTCGCAGCCGGTTACTCCTTCGGTGATCCGGCCGCTTCGCCCCTGTACATGAAGGGTGTTTTCAGCAGCTCGGAGCTCGACAAGGATGGCAAAACGAGCTTCGAGATCAAGCTTCCCGTGATCGAGAGTAACCGCCCACTGGCGCTCACGGTCGAGGCCCGGGCCCTGGATACAAGCGGCCGGGGGGTCCGTTCGACGCTCGACCTCGCGGTGGACTCAGCCCCGTTTTATATTGGCCTGCGAAAGGACTTTGAGGGAAACCCGAAACCGGGCACCCCGGCATCATTCAAGTGCATCGCCTTGAAGGAAACCGGCGAGGCGGCTGCTCTTGATGAACTCAACCTGGTGCTGAGCCGAATCGAGTGGAGCACGGTGATGGAGCGCGATTCCAACGGCGCATACCGCTACCGGTCCAGGAGGGAGGTCTTTGAGATTGAGAGCCACAAGGTGGAACTTGCCGATGGACGGGGAGAGATCCAGCTTGCCTTCCCCGGTGGCGGCCAATACCGGGTGGCTCTGCGCGATGAGCCCAGTAACCGCCTCGCGGCGGTGGAGGTCTACGTCCGAACACCCGGCTGGTACGGCTGGAGTGGCGGCAAGAAGATGGATAAGCCTGAGCTGCTCGAGATCGAGGTGCTCTCAAAACTTCTCTATCCGGGTGAAGAGGCCCGGGCGTTGATTCGTTCTCCCTTTCCCGGCACCCTCCTGTTGACCACCGAGACCGACCAGGTGCTCACCCACCGTGTCCTGGAGATGAAGACGAATCACATGGAGGTCACGATTCCAGTCCCCGATATTCCGTTCGGCAATGCCTACCTGTCGGCCTCGGTGATTCGCGGTGTCGATCCCACGCAGAAATGGCGCCCGCACCGTGCCTATGGAACAGAGCCCCTGTGGATTGATTACAGTGGAAAGCAGCTGCTGGTCAGCCTGCAGGCTCCTTCCCGCCTTCTTCCGGGAGATTCCTCGGCAACCCTGGTGAGGGTTGCGGGGCAGGATGGGGAGCCGGTCGAGGCACAGGTAAGCCTGGCCCTTGTCGATGAAGGGATTCTGTCCTGGACGAAGCAACCGACCCCGGATCCCTGGAGTCATTTCTATGGCCGCCAGCGTGCTCACGGGGTCTCCCACCGTGATCTCTACAGCAGGTTTCTGCCCGAGGCGGGGGTCGATGCGAAGCCGGCAAGACCTGGCGGGGGAGCGGAGTTCCCCGCAGACGATGGCAGGCGGCTCAATCCCGTCAAGGCGAAGCGTTTTCGCTGCGCGGCTCTCTGGCTGGGTACGTTTTCTACCGGCCCTGATGGCAGGGTCCTCGCCACCTTTGACCTGCCGCAGTTCTCCGGAGAGATGAGGCTCATGGCGATCGCTCATTCGGGATCGCATTTCGGTTCCGCGGAGAACTACATCAAGGTCAGGTCGCCGCTGCACCTCGAGCTGGGGCTGCCTCGTTTTCTCGCCCCCGGCGACCGGTTTATCTCGGCGGTCGATGTGTTCAATGACACCGGTGTACGGGGTATCGCGGAGATTGACTGGGAGTTGTCCGGGCCGCTGGAGCGCTCCGCCCAGGCAGTTACAGATCTCGCCTTCGCCTCGCCTCATACCCGTGAGATCGGGCTCGACATCGGCAGCTCTCGCCGCCTGTTCCAGGGGATCCGCGCCCTCGACAGCGCGGGGGTGGCAGTGGCCCGGATCCGTGCCCGCCTGGGGGATAAACAAACCGAGGTGAGGGTGGAGCTGCCGGTGCGTCCCGCGGTCCCGCTGCAGGTCAATACCCGGAGCGGTACGATCACGGCTTCCGAGCCGCTCAAGCTCGAGCTGGGTGATCTTGCCATGCCGGGTACCGCCCGGCACAGGATCTGCTTCTCTCCGATGCCGAGTCTCGATCTTCTCGGCTCCCTGCATTATCTCATCAAGTATCCCCACGGCTGTCTCGAACAGACGACCTCCAGCGTATTTCCGCTGGTCTATCTCAAGGACCTCGGAGGAATGCTCGACCTTCAATATGGCAGGGGGCAGCCTTCCATCAGGAACCGGGGGGCGGAGATTGATGTTTTCATCCAGGCCGGAATCCAGCGAATCATGAGCATGCGCACCGGCGCGGGCTGGCTCTCGATGTGGCCCGGTGGGAGCAGTGCATGGCATTGGGGGACCGTCTACGCAACGCACTTCCTGGTGGAGGCTAAAAAGGCCGGTATCGAGGTGCCCGAGTCTGTTCTCTCGGATATCCTTACAGTGCTCGCCCGCAAGGTCAAACTTGGCGAGCAGTGGGCTAAGGGGTACTACAGCCAGTCGTCCGCCCTGGTCTCAGCTTACGCTGTCTACGTCCTGGCCCTGGCAGGGAGGGATGATGGTCTCGAGGACCAGATCTCCTCCGCGCTGGAGCATCATGACAGAACCCCAGACTCTTCGGCGCAGACCAGGTTCCTGCTGGGAGCCGCACTCTCAGCCCTCGGCCGGGAGCAGAAGGCGCGAACCGTTCTTGGCGAGGAGCTTCCGCCTCCCTCGACCGACCGCCAGACCGCCGCGGCCCTGAGCTCTCCCCCCAGGGAGGCGGCCCTGCTTCTTTCGGCCCTGCTCGATGTAGATCCTGCCAGCGCCCAGGTCGCGGCGCTGGTGGAAAGACTCAATGGCTACAGGGTCGGGAATCGCTGGGGCAATACCCAGGAAAACGCTTTTGCGATCCTGGCTCTCGGTAAATACGCCAGGCAGAGTGCCGCTGCGGGTTCCAATTACACTGCTTCCCTTCGCGTGGGAGGTGCGGATCCGGTTGTCCTGGAGGCCGGCGAGAGCGAGGTCATCGAGGGCGATTATTCCGGAGAGTCGATCCAGGTAAGCCTGGAGGGAACTGGCCGCCTGCACTGGTTCCTGGTTGAGGAAGGAGTTCCTCTCAATGGTGTTGTTGAACAGGTTGACCAGGGCCTTGCTGTTCGCCGCAGGTACCTCGATGGCGATGGCAAAGAGATTCCAGATGGAACCGTCAGGCATGGTGATATTGTCCAGGTGGAGTTGAGTCTTGAATCTTCCAGGACATTGTCGAATCTCGTCATCACCGATCTTCTGCCTGCCGGTCTCGAGGTGGAGAACCCGCGGCTGTCGCCCCAGGTGAAATTGCCGCCCGGGGAAAAAGTGAAAGGGAAGGCTTCCGGGCCTGCCCAGATCGTAACTGCGCATATGGATATCCGGGACGACCGTGTGCTCCTCTATGTTCCTTCCTTCAGGGGCAAAGGGGTTTACCGCTATGTCGCCAGGGCCGTAACCATGGGCGATTTCATGGTGCCGGTGGTTTCCGCTGAGAGCATGTACGACCCGGGTGTTTACAGCCGTAGCGGTTCCGGACGGCTTATCGTGGGGGATAAAAAAGGCGAGTGAGATGAAACTTACGGATCGTCTACGCATGCCACGCTGGCTGCGGCTGCCCGGGGGGCGCAGGCTCCTGCGGGCAGGCCTGCAGGGTGCTGTTGTTGCCGTTGCCTTGTTTCTCATTCTCTGTTTCCTCTGCCCTTTTGATATTAACCGGTTCGAGTCCTATCCGGCCTCCTCCTGGGTAACCGCTTCCGATGGCCAGTGGTTGCGCGCCTATCGCAGTCGCGATGACGAGTTCCGGTTTGCCCGGGAGCTCGATGAGATCTCTGACTGGCTTGAGCTTGCGACCATCGCAGTGGAGGATCAGAATTTCCGTACCCATCACGGGGTCGATTTCCCGGCGGTTGTACGCGCAGCCTGGCAGAACCTCGTGCGCATGCGTGTACACAGCGGCGCATCCACTCTGACCATGCAGCTTGTCCGGATTCTCGACCAGCGCCCGCGCACAATTCCCACCAAGCTCATCGAGGCCTTCTATGCCCTGCAGATCGATGCGCGGCTTGACAAGGATGCCATACTCTGCGCCTACCTCAACCTCGCACCCTACGGGGGTAATCTCCGGGGAGTTGAGGCAGCCGCACGGCGCTACCTGGGCAAGTCCGCTGCCCAGCTCAGTCTTGGCGAGGCAGCCCTGATCGCCGGCTTACCCCAGAGCCCGTCAAGGCTCCGTCCGGACCGCCACTATGAGCGTGCCCTCAGCAGGCGCAGGGTGGTGCTGGAGGCGATGTTCGGGCAGGAATTGATCAGTAAAGAGCAATTCGAAGAGGCCTTGCGTTCGCGCCCCGCAGTAAGGGCGCATCCGTGGCCTTTCCAGGCGCCGCATTTTTCTGATCTTGCCCTCCGCCGGGCAAGGAGATTCGGCCGACGGCCGGGGGAGATCCAGACCTGTCTTGACCCGGGAGTCCAGGCCACTGCACAGGTCTACCTGCAGGACCACCTTCAGCGATCAGCGGACAGCCTGGCAGACCTTGGCGCTGCAGTGGTTGTGCTCGAGGTCGAGAGCGGGGAGGTCCGGGCGATGATCGGTTCACCCTCTTTCTTCGATTCCCGTGGCCGGGGCCAGTACAATGCCGCCCTTGCGCGCAGATCTTCGGGTTCAACCCTGAAGCCATTTCTCTACGCCCTCGCTTTTGATCAGAGGGTTTCTTCTCCTGCGACCTACCTTCCGGATGTTCCAACGCCCTTCGCATCCTATATCCCGGAAAATTATACCCGTCGCTACCAGGGGCCCGTTCCGGCCGCCGAGGCCCTGGCGAAATCGTTGAATATACCGGCGGTAAGGCTGCAGCGGCGCGTGGGGACAGGCCGCTATCTCGACCTCCTGCAACGTTGCGGATTCAACAGCCTCTACCGCAGGCCGCAGGACTACGGCCTGACCCTGTGCGTGGGAGGCGGAGAGATCAGCCTCCTGGACCTGGCCGGGGCCTACACCGTATTTCCCGGCCTGGGCCTCTGGCGTCCTCCCGAGATCCTGGCCATCGCTGGTGCTGACCGGCGGCCGCACAACCGGATTTTCAGCCCTGGTGCGGCTGCGGCTGTTCTCGAGGCGCTCTCCACCCCCGACCATCTCTACCGTTCGGGGGTGATTTCGCAGGGGTATTACGGTCCCAGCCTGGGTTACAAAACGGGTACATCCTTCGGCCTGCGTGATGCGTGGACCGTCGCCTTCAGCTCCTCCTGGGTTGTGGCTGTCTGGATGGGAGATGTTCGCGGCGGCTCGCGCTCCAGCCTGATTGGCGCAAAGGCCGCTCTGCCCCTCGCCCTGCCCCTTTGCCTGGAGCTTTCCGGTGGCAACCTGCCGGGATGGCCGGAAACCCGCGAGCTGGTTGAAGCCGATGTTTGCGCGCTGAGCGGATATCCACCCGGCCCGCATTGTGGGAGCAGGAGACGGGTTGTGTTGCCTTTGAGATCGCGGGGTATGCCGGCTTGCAGAGTCCACCGAGAGGTGCTGGTGGATGAGAGCCGGGGACTGGAGGTTTGCGGCTGCTGCCTGGATGGTTTCGCAACCGGCTCAATCGTTCGAAAGCAGGTTATTGACTGGCCCCCGGAGCTGGCCGGCTGGTTCGAGCGCAATGTGTCCTCCTCCAGCGGCCGCTTTCCCCATGATCCGGCCTGCAGCGGTGGGAGTCTCGCTCGTTCCCCTGAAATCGTCTCGCCGGTCGATGGATCCCGTTTCCGCCTGGTTCGCGGGGCCTCGTTCAGGCAGCGGCTCCAGTTCAGCGCGGTTGCCGCCGCCGATGCCCGGAAGTTGTTCTGGTTCGTTGATGGAGAGCTGCTGGCAGAGGCGGGCGCGACCGACCAGGTTGGCTGGGATCTTACGGCAGGGAATCACAGGATTCGTTGCGTTGATGACAGGGGCAGGGTAGCGGCGGCAAGCTTTGAGGTGAGCCGGGACGCTCCCTGAGAAGCCTTCCCTCGCGGCCAGCGGCTGGATTTTCCACAGAGGGCATCGAAAAGCCCCGCCCGGCGCGGTTATAATCCCGGAGCTTTCTTTTCTTTCTTACGGAGCGAAAGGATGGGCCGAAAAGTCCTGGTAACCGGCGGTGCCGGTTTCATAGGTTCGCACATCGCCGAGGAGTTGATCAGCTGCGGCCACGAGGTCGCGGTCCTGGACAATCTCTCGGGAGGGTCTGCCGAGCAGGTTCCTGCAGGTGTTCGACTCTACGAGCTCGACATTACCGAATCCATCGACGAGGCCTTTGATGATTTTCGCCCCGAGGATGTGGTTCACCTTGCGGCGCAGGTCTCAGTAGCGGTCTCCATGCAGGACCCGGTGATGGATGCCCGGATCAATGTCCTTGGCTCGCTCAACGTGATCACCGCTGCGCAGCGCCACGATGTGCGCCGGGTGGTCTATGCCTCTTCCGCTGCCTGCTACGGCGCGCTGGAGGAGGGGATGCTCAGGGAGGATATGAGATGCGTTCCGGCATCCTACTACGGAGCCTCCAAGTACGCGGTGGAGCATTGCCTGCACTCCGCCCGCGAGGCTGGCGGCATTGAATGGGCGGCCCTTCGCTTTGCCAATGTCTACGGTCCGAGGCAGGATCCTCATGGAGAGGCGGGCGTGGTGGCTATCTTCGCCCGGCTGCTGCTGGATGGAGGTCAACCGAAAATCTTCGGTGGAGGTGAGCTGAAACGGGATTATGTTTTCGTTACCGATGTGGCTCGTGCGGTTGCCCTGGTGCTCGATGCGGATCTCGAGGGCTGTGCGGATCCCGTATTCAATTGTTCAACGGCGGTTGGAACGACGACCAACCAGATCTACGCGCTCCTGAAGGAAGCCTGTTCATCGGATATTGAACCCACCAGCGCAGCCTGGCGCCCCGGCGATGTACAGGAGTTCATCCTCGACAATTCGAGGCTGTCATCGCTGGTAGACTGGGCCCCCCGGGTCACGCTCGAAGATGGCATCGCCCGCACGGCCGCCTATTTCAGCAGCCTGGATTGACGACCTTCTCCAGCTCAGGCTGTCTTGCTGCTGTCTAGGGCCTGCTCAAGATCAGCCTGGAGGTCGCTCGTGTTTTCCAGCCCGACGGAGAGCCGGAACAACCCTCCGGCAATACCGGCTTTTTCAAGCTCTTCCTCGCCCAGCGCTCCGTGAGACATGGAGGCCGGGTGTTGGAGGATGGATTCGGCTCCACCGAGGCGGACAGCAGGCTGGATGACCTGCAGCTGGCCTGCAAAGCGCATCCCGCGCTCGACCCCGCCGCTGAGTTCAAAGGAGAGCATTCCTCCAAACCCGGACATCTGGGAAGAGGCCAGCTCATGTGCCGCATGCGATTCGAGGCCCGGGTAGTTCACCTTTTCCATGTCCTGCCGGTTTTCAAGGAAGCGGGCGAGCTCAAGGGCACTCTCGTTCTGGCGCAGAACCCTTAATTCCAGGGTCTTGAGCCCCCTCAGCAGGAGCCAGGCCTCGAACGGGCTCAAGGAGGCTCCCAGGATCTTCAGAAATCCCCAGCAACCCGCGATGGTTTCTTCTGTAGAACAGATCACTCCGGCGGTGACATCGGAATGTCCCCCGATGGCCTTGGTGGCGGCGTGTACAACGGCATCAAAACCGAGGGAGATGGGGTTCTGGTTCACCGGGGTGGCGAAGGTGTTGTCGATGATCGAGAGCACCTGTTTTTCGCGGCACAGGGCCGCCACCTTCTCCAGGTCACAGACCTCCAGGGTCGGGTTGGTCGGGCTCTCGACGATGAGGGCTTTTGTGCGCGGGGTGATTGCTGCGGCGAGGGCATCGAGGTCAGAAGCATCAACTGCTGATGACTCGACTCCGAAGCGAGGCAGGATCCCGTTGGCCAGCTCGTGAACGCCTGAGTAGATTGAGCGGCCCACCAGGAGGTGGTCACCTGACTGCAGAAGCGACAAAATGAGAGCGGATATGGCGCCCATGCCGGAGGAGAGGGCCAGGGCGGCCTCCGATCCCTCCAGTTCGGCCATGATCGCCTCGAATTGCTTCGTGGTCGGGTTTCCCCAGCGGGTGTAGAACTCCGGCGGGGCTATGGCCTGCCCCATCTTTACTCCCTCCTCGAGATTCTCGAGCGTGAAGGTCGAGGTCTGGAAGATCGGTGGGGTCAGGCCCCTGGTCCGGTTCCACTCGTTTCCCGAGTGAATGGCACGGGTTGTGAAGCCCTGTTCTTCCTGCTCCTGGTTTTTCCTGCTCATAGGCTGGTCCTGCTGGATTGTTCCCACAGGATAGTGAATCAACGTTGAAAACGACACGTCTTTGTGGGGTGGTCCGCAGAGATCTTTACGGTTTCTGTAAGTGGGAGATGCCTCGATTGCCTGTCGGTCTGAAATGTGCTAAAAAGTCGGGTTCCCCGGACGCAGGTGTGTCCGGTTCCAGAGCATCCATCCCGGTAACCCGATGGGGGTAAGATCATGCAATACAGACAACTTTCCGTTCTCATGCTTTTACTGGTGGCGGCAACGGGCTGTGGCCGAGATTCCAGTAGTCCTGTTTCCGGTGGTTCGGCAGGTGGGGGCGGGGAATTCAGCTCTCTTCTTGAGCCCGGTTATACAGTGGAAAAACTAGCGGGCGACCTTGGTGATGCCAGCCTGCAGGTGGGAAATGCCCTGCAGAAACGCCTCGAGTCTGCGATTGCCGATTGCAGGGAGCAGGTCGGCGGGCTCAAGCTCGATGTGCAGCGGTTTTCAGCCGATGCCCTCCTTTCCAGCGAGGCCAGGGCAACCAGGGATGCCCTGGAGTCCCTCCAGGGCGCGTTGTCGCTTCTTGAGAGCAAGCTGGCTGTGGTCTTGAAGCATACCGGGCTGCAGCAGGCCCCGGGAAAGTAGCTTCAGCTGTCGGCCGGGAATACCTTCTTCGGGTTCCACCTGTTGGGGTCCCCAGGGACCAGGATTGCCACGAGCCTTCCGCCAGAGGTCCAGGCACCAATGGTTTCAGGTTGTCCCTCAACTTCCAGCTCCAGCGCCCGGCCGTGACCGAGCAGGCCGGCTTCGCGGTCGGAGATGGTCACCTTCGGCATGTTCGGGAGCACCTGGGACAGGGGCTGGATGAACTGGTCGAGCCGGCCGTTCGCGGCGGCCTCCTCGAGCACCTCCAGGGTTACGCTGTCTTCAATTTTCCACGACCCGCTCGCGGTCCTGGAAAGAGATTCCAGGTAGCCTCCTGTTTCGAGGGCCGCGCCGAGGTCATGGGCAATCGAGCGGACATAGGTTCCTGCCTGGCAGACGATGCGGAAGTTTAGCCGGGGGCATTGCCACTCCAGGAGTTCAAAGGAATCGATCCGGATCCTGCGGGCGGGAAGGTCGACGCTTTTACCTTTACGTGCAAGCTTGTAGGCAGGGACCCCGTCGCGCTTGATGGCGGAATAGGCGGGGGGGACCTGTTCGATCTCACCGGTGAAATCAGCC
>JAYGDV010000277.1:0-6668 GCA_046582735.1 Planctomycetota bacterium | reverse complement strand
CTCCTCGAGTGGACGGAGGGTTACTTCAGGCGGCAGCAGATCCCGAGCGCGCGGCTGGATGCTGAGATCCTGCTTGCCAAGGTCATGGGAGTCGATCGCCTGGGGCTGCTGACCACGGAGTTTGAGGAGCTCGTTGACGATGTTGCCCGTGCGGCTTTCCGGGACCTCGTCAAGCGCCGGGGGAAGAAAGAGCCCGTTGCATACCTGACCGGGGGAAAAGAGTTCTATTCCCTGCCCTTTGAGGTAACCCCCGCGGTGCTGACCCCGAGACCGGAAACAGAGCACCTCGTCGATGAGGCCCTGGCCCTGATCAGGGAGTTCCCCCGGGAACGGCTCCGGATCCTTGACCTGGGAACCGGCAGCGGCAACATCTCTGTGTCGCTTGCGGTCAATGCTCCCACCTCCGAAATCACCGCTGTCGATATCAGCCCGGAGGCCCTCGAGGTCGCCCGCAGGAACGCGGAGAATAACGGGGTGGAAGAGCGCATCTCCTTTCTCGAAGGAGATCTCTTCGACGCGCTGCCCCCCGGTGGCGCCCCCTTTGACCTGATCGTATCCAACCCGCCCTATATCGCCTCCGGCGAAGAAGAAGACCTGATGGAGGATGTCCGCCTCTTTGAACCCCGAATTGCCCTGATCGATTCACGCAGTTCGGATGGGAATGGGCTGGGTTTTTTCCATGCAATCTGCCAGGGGCTGGAGGACTGGCTGTCCGAAAGCGGTGCCGTGGTCGTGGAGACGGGAGAATCCCAGGCTGCAAACGTTGGTCAATTATTCGAGGCCCGGGGTTTGCGGGACGTCTCAATAACACGTGATTACGCCAAAATTCCCCGTGTTGTGCGTGCCCGCCGAGAAAAGGAAGCGAACTCACCCCGGCGAACTTGACGCACGACTGTTCACCGTTACAATCTCCCCTACCTGAACGTTGAGTATGTCCCTGGTGGCTTGCCTGGTTGCCACCTCTGAGAAGTGAAGACCTCGTGGACAAAATCATCGTCGAAGGCGGCGTTCCCCTTTCCGGCTCCATCCGGGTGCAGGGTTCGAAGAATTCCGCCCTGCCTATCCTGTTCGCCACGATCCTGACAGAGGATCCGTGTACGATTCGCAATGTCCCTGATCTCTCGGACGTTGACACCACGGTGTCGATCCTTCGCGAGCTAGGCATGACCTGCGAGCGCGATGATGCGGGGCGCCTCTGCGTCGAAACCGATAACCCGGATTGCCATACTGCCGGTTATGACCTCGTCAGAAAAATGCGGGCCTCCATTTGTACCCTGGGGCCGCTGCTGGCGCGCCGCGGAAGAGCCAAGGTGTCCCTGCCGGGCGGCTGCGTATTGGGAGCCGAAGGCGGGGGCGGAAGACCGATCGACCTGCACATCAATGGGCTGAGAGCCCTGGGCGCCCGCATCGATTTAGAAGAGGGCTACATCGTGGCAGACGCGCCCCGACTGAAGGGAAACACTATCGACCTCGAGGGGCCTAATGGGTCAACTGTTACCGGGACAGCGAACATCCTCATGGCCGCGACCCTGGCCACGGGTAAAACTGAAATCAGGAATGCCGCCCTGGAACCGGAAGTAACGGGCCTCGCCCACTTTCTCAACAGGATGGGCGCGCGTATCGAAGGCATCGGCAGCTCCACCCTCACCATCGAGGGGGTGAAAGAGCTCAATGGCGCCGACTACGAAGTGATGCCGGATCGTATCGAGGCGGGAACCTATCTCATCGCCGGCGCCGTCACGCGGGGGAACATCTCCGTAGAGGGCGTGCAGCCAGCGCAGCTCGAATCCTTAACCGATTCCCTCGAACAGGCCGGGGTGCTCCTGGACATCGGCGAAGACCAGATTCGGGTTTCCACCAACGGTTCCATCCGGCCGGTTAACGTCGCCACCCTCCCTTACCCCGGCTTTCCGACCGACCTCCAGGCTCCGCTGACGGCCCTGCTGACCCAGGCGGATGGAACCAGCCAGATCATAGAGAATGTATACAAGAACCGCTTCATGCACGTGCCGGAGCTGAACCGCCTCGGCGCCAATATCCGCCAGAACGACAACCACGCGACCCTTACGGGAACCAATAATCTCAGCGGCGCGGATGTGATGGCCTCCGACCTGAGAGCCGGGGCCTCCCTGGTGCTGGCCGGTCTCGCCGCAAAGGGCCGGACCGTTATTCACCGGGTCTATCACATCGACCGCGGCTACGAAAGAATCGAGGAGAAGCTCGCGAGCCTCGGAGCAACAATCTGGCGTGATGACCAGGGCGACGACCCCGAAGGGGAAACCGAAGCTACTCGCATTGCAGATCATCAGGCGTAGGGTCGGGGCCGGGCTCGCCCGGCCGGGGCTCTTCGGGAGGAGGCCCTCCCCTGTAAAGATGCTGGAGAAGCCGGATGGCGTCCGTTACCGCAATTCTCCCGTCATCGTCCACATCGGCTGAATCAGCGCAAAAGCCGCCCGGGGCGGGCAAAGCGAAGAGAAACTGCAGGATGGCAACCGCATCCGTGATGTTCAGGCCCCCGCTACGGTCAACATCCCCACGCTCAAACCAGGCTGCTCCATCGGTACTGCCCAGGGCCAGGAGAAAAAGGTCATCGGCAAAAGCCGCCCTCCCCCCGCCGCCGGCTGACACCCGCAAGCGCGCCCTCCGGGACCCGGCAGGAACACGGAAGACTCCCGCCGCGCTTTCCCACTGCGCACAGAACAGCAGCCCCGATCCAGCCGAATGCAGGACCACGTTGTCGGCGCCCAGGGCCTCGACCTCGAGGCCGATTCCCATGATGCTCGCAAAGCTCTTGAGGCGGCCTCCCCAGCGCAGGTACCGGACGCCCGCCGGGAGGTCAACCGTCTGCGAAAGCGCTGTGTCGCCTGCCTCGCGGGAAGGATAGGCCATGAACATTCCATTCCCTGACCGCGGGACCAGGTAGTCGGTGAAGAACCGAACCAGGTTGACTCCCCGGCGGAAGTCTCCCTCTATGGCCCACGAGTCCAGGTCCCCGGCCTCAGCCCCGGGATTCAACAGGAGGTTTCCACCCAGTCGCCCATGACTTGCGGGGCGGGGCTCAACGCCGAGAAAAACCTCATCGATGGCTCCATCATTACGGGTGCCGCCGATCAAGGTCCGGCGATTGGCTGCAACCGTGACCCGCACCGACCGGGTCCCGCGCGGCACGGCTACAGTCTCCCGGTAAGGCCACCAGTACAGAGTGTCATATTTCCCTGAAGACGAGGCCCATAGCTCGGCGCCCTCCCCGCTGAGAAAGGTAAAAGACACCTCGGACTCGTCGTAAGGCTCCGCCCTGCTCTCCCCGCTGGGGAACGCCAGGTAGGCCGCCGCCAGGCAGGCGCCGAGGTGCGCCTCGGCCCGCCCCTCATCGATCAGCGCGGCAAACCGCTCAAGAGAAACTGGCTGGCTCGCCCTGGATTCGGCATCCCGTGCGCCTCCGGCAAAAAAGGTGTTGCCCGTGTAGGGCTGCAGCTGGCCCAGGCCTGTCGCCGCCTCCATCCCACCGGTCACCGACCAGCCCTCGAGGCCCGCTTCCGCTCCCGGATTGAGTACGAGATTCTCAGCAAAGGTGTACTCCCTGGCGGTCGGGGGCATCCCGACCTCTCCTTCCCGGGCAGCGATTCCCTCCACCGTCACGACGTAACGGACGCCGGGTTCCTGGGCGCCGGTGACCAGGCGGACCCTGCGTCGATGGAGGTCAACCCGCGCTCGCAGAACCTCCAATGCGCCACCCTCTTCGCCTGCCCTGTCAATTGTGTAGCGCGCAGGGTCAGAAGCGCCGGGGACATCAACCTCCCGGTCAAAACGGAGCTCGAGCAGCTCCGGACCGAAGAACGCATCGACTGTAAAATCCCGGGGTGGCTCAACAAAGACCGGCTCTGACAGGCGCAGGCTGAAGACCACCGGGCGATGATCCGACAACACCGGGGCGAGCTTTGGAATACTGGCCGATACCGGAAACATCCCGCCGGCCGGGTCATAGAGCAGGAGGTCGATCAGCTGGTGCCCCTCGGTACCGGCAAAGCCTGTTGCCGGCCAGGTCGTGCGCTCGCCGGGGCGAACACCGAGATCTGTCCAGGCATCATTCAGCGCCCGCTCAAGAACGATGTTCTGGGTTGAGTAGTGCTCATCATTAAAATCGCCCAGCAGTATCTTCCGCGGGTTGGGGTCGAGAGGAAGGATCTCGTTGACGAGCTGGCGATTTTCGCGGTCTCCAGGCTGGTCCCACGAATTATGAATCGCGTAAATGGAGACCGGTATGTCCCGCAGAATCGCGGTTGTGCGGATCACTCCGCGCCCCGTGACAAGCGGAATCCGCTGTGTATCTTCCAGTGGCGCCCTCGACAGGATGGCCTTGAAGCGGTCCATCATGGTGAAGTGGATCAACCCGGTTCCCGACGCTATCGTCTCGAGGTATTCCTGGCTCGGAACCTCCTGCATAGAGAGCAGATCGAGATTCAGGCCGGAGAGGAACCGGGCAACGGTCGCGGCGCTGGCTTCAAGGCCGCCGTGAACATTGTAGGTCGCCAGGCGAACTACCGGCTGTCTCAACGCTACCTCCTGCCCGCTCAAACCGTGGAGAGGCAGAATCAAGCCAGACAGCAAAAAAACCAGATGCGCAAAGCGTTTCACCTGGAAACCTCCGAAATTGAATAAAAGACCCACCGTCGAGGATACCACGAATGGCACGGACATCCCGCCATTCAGGCTTCTGTGCCCAGATACCCTGTCTCTGCCTATTTCAGCAGGTACTGGCGCACTTCCTCTGAAGAGATCTGGTCAATTGTTTTGCGCAATTCGGCAAGGATCGCCGGGTTAGACGAGCGCAACTGGATAATGAAGCTCTTCTTGTCGCCGAACTTGACCTGGGAATTCAAATACCGCCGCGCCTCGGGCGTATACCCCTCGTTGCGCGGCACAGAAAACTGGGCCCTGACGGCCTTTGAATAAGCGACCGCATCCTTGGTCCAGGTCAACTCCTTGAAGACCGCCTCTGCAGCAGGCTCCGACATGCGCGCAAGCGAAACGAGGGCCTGGCCGACCGCCCCGCCGCGAATATGCATATTCTTGATGACAAACCGCCTCAGGACCCGCACCGCGTCTTTGTCATCGCGGGATTCGAGGTGAAGAATCAGCGCTGAGTGGGCATGGAAATCCCTCGCCGCCTCGAGCCTCTCCTCGAGAACCTCGATCGCCGGGTAATAATCCAGCCAGGTGGCTGCGGTAAGAAGGGTCCTCACCCTCTTATCTCCGGCGCGAACCAGCTGAAAAATCTCCGCCTTCATATCCCGCTCGAGATCGGGGAAACGGCCCCGGTGGAACTCGAGAAATACCGGGAGAAAATTGTACAGGTGGCTGCGAACCAGGGTCCGGTTGGTCGTCCTGGTGGAGGCAAAATAGGCGTGGGCCATCCGCGCCAGGCCTTCCTCCTGGAGCATTGCCAGGTGCATCAGGGCGAAGGCTATATCATATTTTCCTGTAAGCCGGCTTCCGAGCTGGGCATCTTTGTCCAGCGCGTGGAGAAAGCCCTGCAGGGCCGCGTGCCCCTGGTCTCCCTCCGCCATCAGCTTTTCCATCTCCCGCCCCAGGCCGACCCCGTCGATCCTGGCTACAAAACTGAGCAGCTTATCGACCTCCCCGGCAACTGCGGTGGCGGGCCCCCTCTCATCCTTCGCCCACGGCGCCGTGCTGAACACCGCCGGCTTTTCCGCGCCGGATACCGGGGACGGGTCCTTTACATCGTTCTGTGCCGCCTCCATTTCTTCCCGTTGGCGTACAATCGCCTGCTCAAGGGCGGCAATTCGCGCCTTGAGCCTCGCCCGCTCCGCTGCAGTCCCGGGTTGCCCGCCAGCCACCTCGCCGGGCAAAAACCCCGGCGGGGCCGCCAGCAAAACCGCAAGGAGAACAGCCGCGCCTCTATTTCTCATTTGCGGCCTCCTTTGCTTTTTCCTTCTCCAGCTTCGCCCGGGCCTTCGGAGCCGTTACCAGGGAAGGGTCTTCAAGGAGCCTGGAATAAATTGCCGGGCTCTTGCGCTTGAGGAATCCAAGCAACAGGATTCTCTGAGCGACGGTGACATCGGAGTTCAGGAGCCCCAGCGCTCTTTGAAAATCTGCCGGCTCCCGCGAATAACGAAAATAATGGAAGGTCGCCGTGCGGCGAATGGCCGGATCTTTATGTTCGAGGAACTGCTGCGCCAAATCCTTGCGGCCCGACTCCGCCATTTTGAAAATGTAGACCATCACCTGGCTGATGCTCGGGTGAGAGCTGTTGCCCGATTCTTCGACAAACTTGACCAGGGCCTCGAGCCCCTCCTCTCCGCGCCCGGCAAGATGCGACATGACAAGGCCATGCGGCGCCGGCTCCTTGAGATTGTAGAGAATGGGCAGCATTGCGCCGATGGGCGGCTTGAATTGCAGATCCCGCATCGCCAGGGACATCTTGTAGAGGTATTTCCCACCCCTGGTCAGCTGGTAAACAATGTCTTCCTTGAGAAGCTGGCGCAACTCGGGATAGCGCCCCCGGTGATAGTTCAGAAACACCGGGAGGAAATTATAGATTTCCCGGCGGATAAACGAGCCCGGCTTGTCCCTCGTATTGCGAATCATGTACTGGCAGAGCTCCGCTGTCTGGTCCGGATAACGCGCCACCAGGCGCAGCAGGGGGA
>JAYGDV010000261.1:0-3138 GCA_046582735.1 Planctomycetota bacterium | reverse complement strand
GCGTCTCAAAACGGATCCGTGACGGCTCCGAACGAAGTGCGCTGCGCAAGAAACTGGCGAGCCTGGACCCGCCGCCGGGTATGGGTTGTATCGTTCGTACCGCGGGTGAGGAAGAGTCCGCTGAACTCATCGAGAAAGATTTCAACCACCTGATGAACTCATGGACCGAAATTGTTGAGCGGGTGAAGACGAGGAGAACGCCGAGCCTTCTTTTCCAGGAATCTGATCTTGTAACCCGTTCTCTGAGGGATCTTTTTGACTCGACCGTGGAGGAGATCCTGATTGATGAAGCGACGGTGTACGAGCACGGCAAGGATTTCCTGCTCGATGTCATGCCTGAGGCCGCTGAGCGCCTCAAGTTATATACCGGTAAGACTCCACTGTTCAGCAAGTTTGGTATTGAAGAGCAAATCCAGCGTATATACAATCGCCGGATTCAACTGCCCAGCGGTGGGTGGATTATTCTCGAACAGACGGAGGCCATGGTCTCCGTTGACGTCAATTCCGGCAAGTACCGGGATGAGGAGGATTTAGAGACCACAGCTCTCAAGACAAATCTCGAAGCAGCTGAAGTGATCTGTCAGGAACTTCGCTTGCGTGACCTCGGTGGGCTGGTAGTTATCGATTTTATCGATATGGAAAAGAGCCCCAACCGCAGGGAACTGGAGCGGTGCGTTAAAGATTGCCTCAGCACGGACAAGGCCAAGAGCTGGATCACCCGGGTATCGAGGTTCGGTATCATCGAGATGACCCGCCAGCGAGTGAGGCCAAGCTTTGAAAGTTCCAATCACGTGGCCTGTGCCAGCTGTGAAGGAACAGGCTGGGTAAAGTCACCCACGAGCGCCGGAATCGAGATTCTCAGAAGACTGCGTGGAGAGCTGGGGCAGAGACAGAAGAAAACCTGCGAGATTATTACCGGTCCGGACGTTACGAACTACCTCTGCAAGGATCGGCAGAAACACCTGATTGATCTCGAGAAACAATACAATAAGAAGATCCTGGTAAAAAATGATCCGAAGCTAGGGTCGGATAAATATACTATTCGGTACAAGTAAAACCGCTAATCTTAGAAAGCTATAGTTCGATGGAAGCAATATTTCGCGACGGAGGTCGCCAGTATCGTGTTCAGCAGGGTGAGACCCTCGAGGTTGATTACCGTGAGGTGGACCCCGGCAGTACGATCGAATTTAACGAAGTTCTTTTTGTCGGTGACGAGTCTGGTCCTCCAAAGATCGGCTCACCGCTGGTTGAGGGGGCAAAGGTCGTGGGCAAGGTGCTCGGCGACGTCAAGGGTAAGAAGCTGATCATCATGCATTTCAGGCGGCGCAAGAACTCGCGCAGACGCGTGGGGCATCGCCAGAAATACACCCAGGTCCAGATCGAGAAGATCCAGGTCTGAATTCGCGCAGGAAGGTAAAAAGTAATGGCACATAAAAAGGGACAGGGCACATCGAGAAACGGTCGGGACTCCAACCCGCAGCATCGCGGCCTGAAAGCTTACGGTGGTCAACGCGTGAAGGCGGGCCAGATTATTGTTCGCCAGTGTGGTACGAAGTTCCACCCGGGCTTTAACGTGGGACTCGGCAATGACTACACGATCTACTCGAAGGTCGCTGGGACCGTCAAGTTCGAGAGTCGCAGGCGGATCAGCGTAGAGCCCGTCGCGCCAGCCGAAGGCCAGGACTGAGCCGGCGAAGCGAGGAGCTCTGAAGCCCCGCAGACGACAGCCCGGTGGTCTGCAAAGCCTTAGCAGATGATTTCATGTTCCTCGACGAAACAAGCATCAGCGTACGCAGCGGTAAAGGTGGAGATGGTTGCGTCAGCTTCCGGCGGGAGAAGTACGTGCCGAAGGGGGGCCCCAACGGGGGAAATGGCGGGAACGGTGGAAACGTCTACCTGCAGGCCGATCCGAACATCACCACCCTGCTCGACATTGGCCGCCGTCACCACTACATAGCTGAAAACGGGCAGCCGGGGCAGGGCAGCAATAAGACCGGGCGCACGGGGAAGGATCTCCTCGTCAAGTTGCCGATAGGGACCCTTGTGCGTGAGGTGGTCGATGACCAGGATCCGCGCGAAGGCAAGGAGCTGGTTGATCTCATTGATCCGGAATTAATGTTTCGCGTGGTTGGGGGAGGTAAGGGTGGACGCGGGAACAAGTCTTTCGCCAGCTCGGTCAACCAGATCCCGCGGGAGGTTGAAAAAGGAATCCCCGGCGGTGAGAAGCTGATTCACCTCGAGCTGAAGCTGCTGGCCGACGTGGGGCTGGTGGGACTTCCCAATGCCGGCAAGTCCACCCTGCTGTCGCGAATTTCCGCTGCCCGGCCCAAGATAGCGGCCTATCCTTTCACCACCAAGGAACCCCATCTCGGCATCGCCGAGCTGGGGGGATACGCCCGCCTTGTTTTCGCAGACATTCCAGGCCTCATCGAGGGTGCCCACGAGGGCCATGGACTCGGAATCGAGTTCCTCCGCCACATCGAGCGTACCCGGGTGCTGCTGCACCTGGTGTCGTGCGAGTTTGAAGATTCCGAGCAGGTGGTGCGCGATTTTCACCTTATCGAACGGGAGCTTTCCGGCTACAGCGAGGAGCTGGCCGGGAAGCCGAGAATCGTTGTGTTGAGCAAGACCGACATGCTGGGTTCCCAGGAGACAGCAGATTTTCAACATGATCTGAGTACCCGCCTGGGCAAGGAGGTCTTATCCATCTCGGCTGTCACCGGGGCTGGTCTTGAAAAGCTGCTCGGGGCCTCCAATGTGCTGGTTAACGAGGCCCTGGCCGCTGCCGCCCGGGAAGAGGAGCAGGAATGTTCCTGAAGGAAGCAGGCTGGCTCATTCGGTGGGAGGGCTGAGATGGGTGCTGGCAGGTCAGGAATCCTCCTTGGCAACAGCCGGTTATGCTGTGGGCATTTTGAGGGCTGCAGGGTTCTTGATAGCAGGGCTATTGCCTATGAAGAGATCGAATCACCGGGCAACCAGGAGTGGCTCGTTGATTTTCTCGGGAGCGCAGAGGTAGAGGTTGTCGTCGGCTCGGTTTGCGTTGAACGTCTCGGCCTGCTTCATTCTGCAGACCCGGACGGTTCCTCCCGGCTTCTTGAGGCGGGCCGGGATTTCGAAATCCCGGTTGAGAACCACTAT
>JAYGDV010000254.1:0-10537 GCA_046582735.1 Planctomycetota bacterium | reverse complement strand
CTGTGCGGCAGCGGTAAACTTCCTCTCAGGAACGAGCCGGAAGAGGGTCCTGCTGACACCCTTGTATTCTCCGGCAAAGAGAAAAATACCATCCCCGGTGGCGACCATCGGCCCGGCCTGGAAACCCTGCTTCGCTCCTCCAAGCTGGAAATCAACCAACCAGGACGCCAGCTCTTTTCCGTCTCCTGAATCGATCCATGACACCAGCCCCATGGCGCCCCAACCAGTCGTTTTCATCTCAGCGCTGCGAGTGACAGGCGCCAGTGAAAGAATCCTGTCATCATCTCCGCTCACCAGGAAGCCCTTGCCACCCAACTGCGGACGATCCCAGAGGATACGGCCATCCTTGAAATCCAGGGCCAGTATACGCCCGGAGGCAGCCACGATGACCTTTCCGGAAGAAATGCCCAGGATCTTCTCGAGATCACGCACCGGGGATTTCCAGAGCAGGCCGCCGGTATCACTACGCAGACAGGTCACCGACTCATCAGCCGGCTGGGCAACAATAACGGAACCCTCCGAAAACACCGGCCGGGAAGGATGATGAAGATACCAGTTCGATTTCTTCTCGAACGAACGCCAAGGCTGCTTGCGAACCCACAGTAACTGTCCACGAAGATCCGTACAGATGACACAACCTGAACCGGTAGCCACCAGGCGATCGATGGAGCGTCCGATCTGGAACTGGCGGAACAACTGTAAGCGGCTTGCCCTGCGGAAATTCACCAGGCTGCGCTCATCGAGAACCTCTCCGGTATCCCTTGCAAGGCGCGTGAAGAGAAGCTCGCTACCCAGCTCCTCGTGACGGCGCAGATTGAGCACGACGACATCCCCCTCAACAAGGATCGGATCGGTTGCCGCCTGGTCACGCGATGAGAAAACCCATTTTTCCACCCCATCTGCAAGACCGAGGCATTCAAGCCGTGGTCCCTGCCTGGTAATCATTCGAACAAAAACCAGGTCGCCAGACACCACCGGCCGCATCGGGACCAGGGGCCATTCCCTGCTGCCGCCCCTCTGGTTCCCGGCAAGGTGGCTCCATCTCAGCTCTCCGCCGGGAAGGCCGTAGGCACGCAGGTCGTTGCGGTCACTGACGAGGAGGTAGTCGTCATAAACAGTGAGAGCCAGCTGGCGGCCGACCCAGTCAGTTTTCTGGGCCGGGATGCTCGGACGGTAGTCCTTGAAACGCGGATCGAAATCGAATTTAGCCAGGGAGAGAGCGGAATAAACTCCCGCAGACGGCAGCTTCCGTGAAGGCTCTACCGCGGGATCATTGTCATAGGAAACCGTCTTCTCCTGGAAACGCTTGCGAAGATCCGAGGCCATCTTTTCAAACGCCCCTGGTTCGAGAGTGAGCTCCCCAAAACGGATCGCCTTCTTCGGCGCAGAACCGATTTCCCTACCGGTAAAGGCCGCAGCCAGGCGTTCACGCGCCTCGATCAGGTACAGGATCGACGCCGGAGCGGTTTTACGGGCCCTGCGGTAGTACCCCTCCGCCAGGGTGCTTTCGCCGATACCCAGGGCCTGGTCTCCCATCCAGAGAAACGCCTCGACCGCTGCCTCAGTTCCATAGAACTGCCGCGTAACAGCGTCAACGGCCTCTACATCACCGCGCGATTGCGCTTTTCGCAATCGCAGGCTTGCCAGCTGGGCGTATTTCTTCTGCAGGGTCCGGCTCAACTCGGGGCTCTTTTCAAAAGCACGGGCCAGGGACAACCTCCAGGAAACCAGCAGTTCCTTTTCCTGCAGATCAGGAAGCAAGCCACTGATATATGAATTATCGCTCGAGGTCAGGATCAGGCAGGCATCATTAAAAGCCCTTCCCTTGATGGAGGCCGCGAACTCCGCAAGGGTATTGTAGCCGTCCTTGCTGTACTCGGTGACCAGCGGGTGGTGAATCAACGGGACATCCCTGAGACCCGGCCCCGGCCCCTTGCGCTGGGCGAGCGCCACCTCCACCCATTCAACAGTTTCTTTTACCTCCGTCTGGCCGGCAAGCCATGCGACCGCTGGAAGCTGCGGGTACCCCCGGCGGTTCCAATAGCGAATCTCTCCACAGAAGGCCGCGACAGAATCCCAATCCCCTGCGCTCATATGAGCGAGGAGTTGGCGCCTGATGAGCACCGACGGAAGTGGTTGCAACCCACCGGCGGAAATTGAGGGCGTAGAGAAGATCCATGGTTTCACCAGGCTGAAGACCTTTTTCTCGCCACGGCGACTGGCGATCTCACCGATTTTCTCATAGCAGGAAGCAACCGGGCTCCCCCCGTTAAACCCAGGATATACGTTGGCGGTAAACAACGCGAACTCGTGGACCAGCTCCAGGGCGGTCTGGAGGCTGACCTTGTCATCGGAAACTACCGACTCAAACAGCCCGGCGAAAAGTTCCGGTCTCAAGTACTTCCACTCTGGATTCAGCAGGCAGGCGGCTGCGCAGGCACGCAACCAGGCCTCCAGCTCCGTCCCCTCCGGGCGGGAATTTACGGCGGTAGAGATCCACTCCACCAACTCCTGGTTGTCCGATCTTCCGGAAGCTGCGAAATCAGGCACCTTCGCTGCAAGCTGGGGGGGAAGAAACGGGGAGAGGCTGCCTGCAGGACGAATCTCCAGGTGCCGGAGAGTTATCTTTCGCGGTTTTTCCTGCTTCCCGTTACCAACCAATCGCAAGCCCACAGTAGAGAACGGAGGATACTCCACCCCTCCCACCCGCTGCATGATTTTGACCTCGTTCCAGTGCCTGCCATCGTTGCTGACAAAGAGGCGGAGGACATTGCGGCCGACCGCGAGCTTCAGCCATTGCCCCGTGCCCCACATCGGGATTACCTGGCCCTTCAGCGGAATGTTCTGCTCCCGGGGTATGCCGGTGTTTCCATTCTGCAGGACAAAGGACATGACCCCATTTGTCGTCTTATTCAGTACAAAGGCGAGCCCGTACAGCGGGGCGCCCTTCTCATCTCCCAGGAAGACTGCCGTTCCCGGGGTGACATCTTCAAGGCGCAACACGATCTCCCTGAACAGGCTCTTGCTGTTTGGAACCGCCGCGTAGGAATCAACATTCGTGTTTTCAACCTCGCCACTGAGGGTCGCTCCCCGGGCAGCATCGTTTGCGCGGGCAGTCTTCTCTGGAAGTTCCCCCTTCCACTCGAGCTTTGAGAGGGCGGCCGCGTCGAAAACCTGCTTCGGACGGTCGGCGCGATTCCTGCTCTTCACGACGATGGGCTCGGGGACCGCTCCCCCCCGGTACATACAGATCCCGCTGACGTGAACCCTGCCCTCGAGATAGACCTCCCGGGGCGGACCAGCCATTGGCACCCGCATCAGCTCATGGTCTCCCCTCATGACCAGGAGGTAACCCTCCTGGTGGCGAAGCTCGAAAGCGACCTGGTCCAGTCCGCGAACCAGATCGAGGAGCCCCGGATCCTTCTTCACCCGCTGGCAACCGTAGAGTCTTCCTGCTTTGCCGGCATGCTCCTCGCCCTCGCGCTCCTGGCGGTAAGCGGACATGAATCCACCGGGGCTGAAACTGAGCAGAACCCCTTCCTTGCCGCGCCACAGATGGATCAATACCGGCGGTTGGTGATTGAAGAGAGAGAGGCGCAGAACTCCCCCGGCCGGCCAGGCAGGCCGCAGCCGGTAGATTCCATTCAGGGTCGCCAGCGGTACATTGTTCACCCGCGTCTCGCCAATCCTGATGTTGTTGCGGATCCAGACAGCCGGGTCCAGCCAGGTTCGCAGCACGTCCCGGCTCGGAGTATCCATGGGGTCGACCAGCTCAGTGAAGCAAGTCTCCTCAAAGGGCAGCACACGGTCGGGAAACAGAATGTCGGCAACCTTGTCCTCGGGCTTGATCACCTCTGTCTTCTCAACAACGGTGGCGGCAGGTTCCGTCTCTTCCTTCGGCCCTTCCACCGGCTGTGGCTGTGTTTCTTCCTTCACCGGCCCGGGCTTTGCCGTTACTCCCTTTTTCACCTGTTGCGGAGGTTTGTTTTCAACCCCCCCCAGGTCAGTTTGTGGACCAGGCGGGGGAACTTCATCTTCTCCGACATTCTTTAAAATGATGAAGGCCAGCAGGACCACCACGACCGCAATGCCAACAGCGTTGGAGATCTTCGTAATAAAGGCCTTCCTGCCCTCCGCCTCCTTGATGATTTCATCAACGGGAACCTCGATCCGGGTGAAGGTCTCGGCCATTCCCTGCTCAAGCTGCAGCTTCCGGGACAGGGCCGCCCGCAGCTTCTTCGACTTACCCAGGCGGGCCAGCATTTCATCGGTCTGCTCCCGGGTAAACTCGGCAGGATGTTTTTCTTCCAGTAATTTAAGAAGGTCTTTTTCAGCCATTCTTCTCTCGCTGTCCCTTGTTGTTTCCGGCGCTGGTTTTCTTCCCGGGAACAGCCTTTTTCTTACCTGTCTCAAAGTTGCCTATAGCTTTTTTCAAAGCTCCAACAGCTCCTGCGAGAACTCCCTTTACTGCATCCTCGCTCCTTTTGAGCCTTTTGCTGACCTGCGCTATAGACAAGCCCGAACCGTAGCGCAGGTCGAGAGCCTGGCGCTCGGCCATATCAAGGCCCGCCACGGAATCCTCCATGCGTTTGCGAACACTCTCGGGGAGGGGAGGCAGCCGACCCTCCTTCTTCTCCAGGGCAAAACAGACATCGGTCCAGCCTGAGTCGGACCGGCCACGTACCCGTCTCAGCTTGAGCTTTACCAGCTTGAACAACTCATCCTCAAACCCGCCGAACTCTTCAGCATTCTGCAGGTCGAAGTACATCCGGCGGAACACATCGGTAACCATTTGCGAGGCTGCGGAAGAATTCGCCAGGCGAACACTCATATACGCGAATACCCGTGCCTGGTAGGTTTGAACCAGCTCAGCAAAGGCCGCTGCATCCCCGCCCCTGGCAGCCTCGACCAGCTTTTCATGCTTATCGTTTTTCGCGCTCTTCGCCTTTGCCACCATTTCAACCTCGATTCCAGGTGGATTCCTGTTGCGCACCACCGGATGAATATTTCGTGTCCTGTACCATAGCCTATCCAGCGAAACTAGCCCACCGCAAGTTCAAGCTCGCAAAACCGCATTCAATCCTCCACCGAAACCAGCCACCAGTAAGCGTATTCATAAGACCAGCCATTGGCCTTGTTGATGATTTCCAGTTCAAGCTCGGCACCCTTGAAACCGGAGAGGTCCAGGTCAAGGTCGACCCAGCCATCGGCACTCATCGCCGGGCCCACCAGTAGCTCCACCAGGGATTCCCCATTGGCAAGTACCTGCAGCTGCCAGTCACCACGAACATCATGCCCAACGGAAAGTTTCAGCTTCCCCGGTATCTTTGCTCCCTGCGAAAACTTTCGAACCAGGCGGACGGGATCGGAGGGAGACTCCGGATGCGTCCTGAGCACTCCGGGCCTGCCCCTGTAGCTCGCCAGCGAGTCGGCCCCCTCACCAAAAAGCCCACCGCCACCGGATAGTTCGAACCCCGCAGCGATCTCATGCAGAAGCTTCTTTTTCTCATCGGCGTTCAACGCTCCGGAGTCCCGCCCCTTCCTTGCCATCGCCTGCTGCCAGGAGGGGGCCTTATGCGGAGTGGTCTTCAGCAGGTACCTTCCGTCGAAATCCGCCAGGGTACGCCCAAGCCAGATATGATCAAAAAGCGCGTATTCGCCATCCGGGCTGCCGAAGGAAAACCCCGTCAGGTTGAATTCACCGAAGGAATTCGCCAGGTCGACCGTGTGCACCGTCCATTCCACCGGGGGCGCAGGGGGCGGGGGTTGAGGCTGCGGGGGTGGGGGCGCAGGAGCCTCCGGCACGGGAATCTTCAGATCAGGCGGGGGCGAAGGAGGAGTTTTCGAAACCACTGTCGTGGGTGGAAGATGGAGGAAATCCCCATCAAGAGGAGCCTGCCCCTCCAGGAAAGTACCCTGGAAGAGATTGAAGCTGGGATTTCGCCGTCCGGGTTCGGGGCCGAACAGCCGGTCGTGTCCCAGCTGCATGAAGATTCCCGCGCCGCCTTTTTTCTTCCAGGCAAAACGGAGGTAGCGGTATTCACCGAAAACGGGGAAAGACCTGATGGGAAGATCCATCCCCTCTATCATCGCATTTTCTTTCTGCCCCCCCGAAACCCGGAGACTGGAATTCCCGCTGTAGCTGTCTCTCCATTCCTCCCGGGCAAACCCGTCCCCATCGGTCAACATGGAAATGAACCGGGGCCCCTGCTCATAGATTTCCGCCAGGCCCTGCCGATTGGGGGTGAAGGCAAGCCCGCTTACTTCAACAGGAGTCAAGGCCCTGTCCGTGGAGAATTGAAGCTCAATCTCCGTCTCGCTTCCGTTAAAGGGCGAGAGGTCAAAGACCAACCCTGCCGGTGGAGTCGAGCCCGGCCCCACCGCAGAACTCTGGGGTATGGCAAACCTGGTCCGCTCGACTCCCCCAACCAGCAGCTTGAGCTGGCAGTTGGCCTCCACTCCGGGCAGGAGCCTGGAGCAGATACTGAAATAGCGATTGCCGGCTGCCGGCTTGACCTTTCTGCGCAGCTGCAGCCCACCGGGAGAAACAGCCACCTGGAGGCGGAATGCCGGGTCACTCGGATTGGTCTCATCCCAGCTGTTCAAAAGGATGAACCCCTGGCGGCCCGCCGACACCTGTGACCAGCCCGCAAGCGATGGGACCAACCTGGCCGAGCGCAAAGCCACCTCTCTGCGGAGCATGGAAGGATCGAGACTGAACCTGGGCTCGATCCAATCAACAAGATCCCTGATATCCAGGGGATCGGCTCCAGCTGGCGTCCTGTCGAGAGCTGGATCCGCGAGGAGAACCAGCTTTATTTCGTCCCGGCCTGACCTCTCGCCCAGCGAAATAATTCCACTGTCGGAGAAACCTCTCGATCCAACAAGCAGCTCGCTGCTGTAGAGACTGGTTTCTTTCAGCGAGGGGTAATCCCGAAGGAAAACGCGGCCAATGGCACACCCCCCCTTGCCGGCCCTCATGTCGATGCCAACCCCTGTACGGAAAAATTTCACGCACTCCGACAACGAGAATTCCAGTTCACAGAAAGCCCGGACCCCGAAGCCACGCCTGAACTCCGATCCGGAACAGGCCAGGGAGCTGCCCAGGATCGAACGGTCACTTTTCCAACGCCTTGCGCCGCCAAGGATTACTTTCTGTTTTACCCGCACGGGATGGAAAGTGGACAACGGTACATCTGCAGGCAGGTTATAGCTCCTCGATACAATAGTGGAGTATTTCAACCAGAAGGCATCGAGGCTCCAGGCAGGCTGAAAAACGTGCCACCACTGGCGGGAGTCGACCGGGTTGCCGATCTGCCCCTCCCTGAACCGCTCGTCAGAGGCTGTCAACACCACCCCATCCACCGTCTCTACCTTCCTTAGGCGGCCCACCCCCCCGGGCAGGAGTACTGCAAGCTGTTCGAAGTAGTTATCCCATGGATCCCTCGCCGGCAGGTGGAGCTCGGCAATCGAGGTAAAGGGAACCAGCCTGACTCCTGAATCCAGCAGCAACCTGACACCGATTCTGCTCCAGCGCATGGACCGGAACCTGTCACTTCCCCCGGCAGCGTAGAATACCGTTCCCGGACTCAGGGGATGAGCCGACCTCGATGACAGAACGATCCGGCGCAACCAGCGGGTAAGAACACGCACCTGCCGGGTGCCACGGTAGCCGGGTTTATGAACATCGACAGACGGCTGGAGCAGGACATGCGGCAGCTGGGGCGCGCCGGGGTTCTCCTGGCCGGAACGGTAACCGGAGAGCTTGCAGGGCAAACGATCCCCACCCGCGAATTCGACGTAGGGGCCTTCGAGGGCAATCTCCCCGGGCCCATCGTCCCGGATCCAGGAAACAGGATTGGCCGGATCAAACAACCAGACTCCTGCAAGGGTCGGCCGGGCTCCAGTCCTGCCCCAGCCTGATATCTTGATTCCCTGCACAACCCTGCCGTTTGACAAGGCGGCCCTGTAGCGTCCCGCTCCAGAGCGAAGCGGTCCCCTGATAATGGGAGAAAGCTCCCCGGCCGCGGGAGTAGCAGCCTCAGCTCTGCTGCCGGCAAAGATACCTGCTGCAGAACCCAGGGCAAAAAGTACCGGGATTATATAAACTGCAACCAGCTTTGAGTTCGCTACGTTGTCTCGCACTACCAAGATTTCGTATCCTCGCATTCAGTCCGGGTGAAACCCATTGCCGGATCTTGTCCGGGAGAATTGACGAGCACTCAGGTTAGACCCAAAGAGTGCCGGCAGGCAAGAACGGTTAGTCGAGGGTGGCCAGGTTTGCTTCGACCTTGGCAAGCTCAGCCTCGAGCTCTCCAAGTCTCTGCCTCTCCCGCTCTACCACCTCGGGGCTTGCCTTGCTGACAAAATTCTCGTTGGACAACTTCTTCTTCGCCCCCTCGATGCGACCACTGAGCTGGTCTCGTTGCTTGGCCAGGCGTGCCTTCTCTTTCTCCAGGTCGACTGCCCCGGGGATATAGATGTCGATATCCCTGACCACCGCAACGGCCGAATCGACTGTACGCTCGGCATCTGCGGAGATCTCCAGAGACTCCAGAACGCCCATATGAACCAGCAGGTCGCCAAGCGGCTCAAGCTGTTCACTACGTTTTGCATCGGCCCGGATCCGGACCGGAAGCTTGTCTGACAGGGGAATCTCGTTCTTGCTTCGAATATCCCGAATGGCCCGGATAATCTCCTGCAGGAGCTCGAAGCGCTTTTCAAGCTCCTCATCCCGCCAGCCCGCTGCAGCCTGCGGCCAGGGAGCATGAACCAGGAGTTCGGGAACGCCCAGCTCTTCGCCAATCCCCCGCCGGGGAGCCTGCTCGCCCAGTCTCTCCCAGAGGAATTCGGTGATGAAGGGAACAAAGGGGTGCAGGAGTCGAAGCACCTGGTCGAGCGCCACGGCTAGCACCTGGCCGGCCAGCGGCGCCTTGCCGGCTTCCCTGACCCTCGGCTTGATAAACTCGAGGTACCAGTCGCAGAGTTCCGACCAGAAAAAATCTCTTGCCAGGGAGATCGCCGCCGCTGGGCTGTAAGACTCGAGCTGCTCATCAACCGCCTCGATCGCGAGCGACAGGCGCGAGAGGAGCCAGCGGTCCTCGACCGCCAGTTGCTCAATTTCACGGGGCTCGAAACCCACCCCCTCGAGATTCATCAGCGCGAAGCGGGCAGCGTTGAGAAGCTTGTTGCAGAAATTCCTGCCCACCTCGAAGCGGTCACTGACGAGCTTGGCCGCCGGAAGGTCCTCCATGGTGCCCAGCACGTCAAATTCCTTACCGGACTCAGGACAGATATAGGTGAAGATGCTGTCTCCGTGTTCGGCCTCGGCGAGATCTACCATCTTCCCCGTAAACGGTGAGATCGCCTGTACCGGGAGGCGAATGTCCTGCATACCGGTCTGCAGCTCACACACCACGTAGCGCATGGCATCGGCGCCGTAGCGTTCGATGATGTCAACGGGATCAATCCCGTTACCCTTGGATTTGCTCATGCGCTCGCCCTTGCCATCAAGAATGGTGGCGTGGATGAAGACATCTGTGAAAGGAAGATCGCCGATGTTGTAGAGACCCATCAAGGCCATCCGGGCAACCCAGAGAGTGATGATATCCCGGCCTGTAACCAGGCAGGAGCCCGGGTAGTAATACTCGAGGCAATCCTCGTTTCCATCGACAGCCCCCAGCTGCGACTGGCCTTCCCCCACCCGGGCGGTGGCCGGATCCGGCCAGCCGAGGGTACTGTGAGGCCAGATGCCGCTCGAGAACCAGGTGTCGAGAACATCCGGGTCACGCTCGAACCCGAGCTCCCCGAGCCTGTCCTCCAGCCCGGCGCCCTCATCATCTCCCAGCGGGCAAGCCATCAGCTCCAGGGCCTGGTCATCAAGCTCCCGGACGATGGCTTCCAGATCGCAGCCGGGTGTCAACAACCAGCTCGAGCCGTCAGCCGACCCTGCCCTCAGGCAGATATCATCTTCCTGGAGCAATTCGCCGAGCTGACCCACCCGGTCGGAAAAGTCAGCCGCATCGACCGCCGCGCTCCAGATCGGAATCCTGTGCCCCCACCACAACTGGCGGCTGATGCACCAGTCTCTCTTCTCCGCCAGCCAGTTCACGTAGGTATTGCCGTAGCGCACCGGGTCAGGATGGAATACCAGCTTGCGGCCGCTGGCGGATTTCCAATCGCCCTCAACGGCATCGATTGCAGCCTGGGCGAGACCGGGGGTGTTAAACTCCCTTTCCGTTCCCCGCGCGCAGGTCACACCATCGGGAATGTCCCCCATGCGCACAAACCACTGCTTAGAGAGAAACGGCTCTGCCTGGGTCTTGGACCGGTCGGAATGCCCAACCTCGACCTCACGGTCCTCAACCGCTTCGAGCAGCCCGAGCTTGTCGAGGTCGGCAACCACGCGTTCGCGCGCCTCGAAGCGGTCAAGCCCGGCGTAGCCTCCCGCAGATTTTCCCAGCGAACCATCGGTTTCAAGAATGTTGATGATGTCGATCTCTTCCTTGTGACGCCCCCAGACCTCGTAATCGTTCGG
>JAYGDV010000246.1:0-5378 GCA_046582735.1 Planctomycetota bacterium | reverse complement strand
CCACCGGCCTCCAGCGAGATGACCAGGTCGATGATCTCCGCCCTGCTCAGGGTGTTGACGAGTCCCTGCGGCATGGGTGAGAGCCTGGCCGGCACCTTGCGAAGAATGTCCTTCTTCTTGATGCGGGTGATGTCCTTAGGGCTCAGCAGATTGGTGATGACCGCGTAGACGTTGCTGTTCTCGCGGGCTACCACCCCTGTAAGGATCTTTCCGCTCTTGAGTATGAACTGGAAGGAGGCGTACTTCTCGCCGATCTCCGTGGAGGGATCGAGGATCTGCTGGAGGAGTTTTTGTCCCTTGTGACGCTTGGCGACATCTGAGAGATCGGGGCCAAGGTTGATTCCGTGGCCGGCGATCGCATGGCACTGGTCGCAGCGCGCCTTCATGAAGGCCTGCATGCCTCTCATGACGGCCTCCTCATCGTGCTTGAAAGAGGCTCCGGAGAAATCCTTCAGCTTCCATTCTTTGACCTGGGCCGGTTTGCGGGCAGCGAGCATTGCCGGCACATCGTTGAGGTTGCGGGCCACGACCATGATGCCATTCATGATCACCCAGTGTCCCGGGAAGGTGCAGACGTAGGGGTAGACACCTGGTTTTGAGGGCGCCTTGAAGCGCAGCACGTGAACGAGGCTGTCGCGGGTGGGGCCGATCATCGGTGTGTTCTCGATGATGAGGGCCTTCTTGGAACCCGGGATGAAGTCGGAGTTGGCGTTCTTCGGATCCCTGGCCATCTCGTTGGCGGCCATTCCCACCTCGCTCAGGGCCCCGGGCTGGACGATCACCAGGTTGTGGTCGGTGGCATCCGGGTTGGTGAAGACCAGCTTGACAGGCTGGCCTGTCTTGACGGCGAATTGCTCGACGGTGAACTTCATCACCTCCGGCTTGCAGGAGATCTTGACGAGCTTGAGGTCACGCTGGGTGTCGAACTGGGCCTGCCGGGCACTTATCTTCGGTTCCCTGAAGCGACTGACGCTGCGGGCCTTCTTGATGAGGCCTGAGATGTCATAGGCCTTGTTGCCGGCGGTATGCCTGGCCAGGGTGTTGGAGCCGAGAGCGCAACCGGCGGCATAGGCGAGGTGCCCGCCGATGGGATGCTGGAATACATCCATCACGGCGTCGAGCGCCTCCTTGCTGCCGATGTAGCTCGCAGCGATCACCGCCTCCATCCGTACGATGCTGTTTTCGTCATTGGCGAGCTTGTTCAGGAGCTTAATGGCGTCAGGGAATTCCCCGTGCCAGTAGCGCAGCTGGTGGGTCGCCGCGGCCCGGGCCTTCTGGTTGCCGGAGCTGAGCAGCTTGCGAAGCAGCCCCGGCCTGCTCTTGTCGATGCTCCTGTAGGTCCACACAGCCTCGAGCTGGTGGTGAGCCAGCCTGGGGTCGTCAGAGTCGAATCCCGCGACCCAGTTGTCGAGAGCCTTCTCGACGGCGGCGGGCTTCTGCTCCCTGATCTCACGCTTGGCCCAGTAACGGTAGCGGTACTCCGGGCGCTCGAGAATTTTGACCAGATCCGTTAGGGAGGCTCCATGGATCTTCGGAGCATCCTGCAGCTTCTTTCCCTTCGCCGTGATGCGCCAGATTCGTCCGGAATGGCGGTCTCTTCGTTCGTCACGCAGGGAGTACTGGGCGTGTCCCTTGACCGGGTTGTACCAGTCAGCGACGTACATCGCTCCACGTGGGCCGAAGCGAATATCAACCGGTATGAAGCTCAGGTTGGAGGAGAAGATGATGTCGCTGACATATTCTTCGTCATACCCGAACTCGGTTTCCTTCCAGCGGTGGAACTCGATCCGGTTGGTGGGCTTGTAGCGCGCCTTGATATAGCCACCCTGGAGCTCTTCGGGGAAGGTCTTGAAGTCGACGAATTCCTGTCCACAGGTTCCTGAGTAGGCGCGAAGCCCGGCGGGCTTCGGATGCTGCTTTGGATAGACCGGGTCCAGCGAGTGGAAAGCCTGTGCGTAGATCGGGTGGCTGGCCACGTGCTGCCCCCAATCGTCGAAGGTGACGCCCCAGGGGTTGGTGCTGTGGTAGGTGCCAAAGGCGGTGAGCCGGTGGTTGCGGGGTTCGAAACGGAACCAGCCACTGTTCGCCTGGCGAACCGGGCCGTAGGCGGTCTCGACCTGGGTATGGTGGAAGATGGACTCCCGGAAGATGATGTCGCCGTCGGGCGACCAGACAAAGTCATGCAGGGCATGATGGGAGTCCTCGCAGCCGAAGCCGGTGAAGACCTTGCGCCGGTAGTCGGCCTTGCCGTCTCCATCGGTGTCCTTGATGAAGCTGAGGTGCGGCTCCTCGGAAACGTACACGCCTCCATCTCCAAGCACGAAGCTGAGGGGGATGTGGAGATCGTCGGCATAGACCGTCGACTTGTCGGCTTTGCCATCCTTGTTCGTGTCCTCGAGGATCACGATCTTGTCATTGGGCTCATTGCCCGGGTAGACGTGGGGGTAGGTTGTTGAGCAGCTTACCCAGAGCCTGCCGCGTGCATCCCAGCGCATCTGGATGGGGCAGGCGATCTCCGGGAACTCCACCTCGCCTGCAAAGAGGTTGACCTCGAAGCGCGGATCGACCTTGAAGGCCTTCTTCTCAGCCTCGGGACTCATCCACCGGTTGGCACCCCGGCTCTGGGTGGTCCTGGGTAGAGGCGGGACATTCGAGTCGTCGATCTTTCTGGTAACCTTCCTGCCGCCTGCCAGGGCCCAGATCCTCTTGTCGCGATTGCTGACCATGATGTCGAAATTGCGCATGGCGGGCAGGAAATCGAGGTAGCCATAGCTGCGGTTGCGCCCGCCGGTGTAATAGAAGGTGTTGACGGGCCGGTAGCGGTAGAAGAACTGCTTGTTCTTTTCGATGACCGCTTTTCGTACAGCCTCGTTTACAGCCGGAGCATTTTTTCCGAAAACCTGGCTGAAGAGAGCCTCAGCGAAAACCTTGTATCCTTGTCCGTTAAGGTGAACCCCGTTGATCGTCAGGTCCTCTCCGGGGGATGACATCGCAGCTTCGGTCCTGGTGTAGGCATCTGCATAGCCTACATCCTGGGAACCCGCCACCTGCTTGATGACCGCGGTGTAGAGCTTGATGTTGGCATTATTGAGATCGGCTGCCTTGACTCCCTTGATGTTCTCATTGGCGATGGGGGAGACCAGCACGATGCGCGCAGCGGTCTTTCCGTTGAAGGCCTTTGTCTTCAGGTCAGCTACATATTGCGTGAGCTTTTTCCTGAAATCTTCGGCCCCCGCCTTGCCGGCGAAGGATTCGTTGAAGCCGTAGGCGGCAAAGATGATGTCTGCCTTTGCAAGGGTCAGGTGCTGCTCGGAGTCAGCGAAGTTGGCGGGTCTCGGCTGTATCCCGAGTGAGTCGGCGGACCACGTGAGGTTTCGCACCTCAAGCTCATGGTTGGGAAAGTGCTGATGGAGAAAGGCCTCGAAATAGGCGAAGTCCTGGGAGCGGTCGAAGAGGGTGTTGCCGATGAAGGCAATCCGGGCCCCCCTGGCAATCTGCAGCGGCAGGCTTGTCTCGATGGCTGTCGCCCGCCTGGGGCGGGGAGCTGTTTTCTGGTAGATGGCGTACTTTTCAAGGGCAGGGTCTTTGACCGAGGGTTTCTTCCCGGTTTTTCGATTCTTTCCGTCCGTGGTATTGGGTTTCTTTTTCTTTGTCTTCTTCGCGGGCTTGTTCTGCGCCTGGGCAGTCGGGATTCCAGCGGGCCCCGGGGCGAAGGATGCAACCTGGAAGATCAGCAGCAGGCAGGGGATGAGCGAAAGAAGTCCGAGACGGCTGGCAATCATGGATTGAGCTTTCTGCATTGGAGATAGAGTCGCTTGCCTGTAATTAAATTCAATCGATCGGTTTGATTGGAAAGAACTTCGATGGGGTGTGTTCCTGCTCGAGGAGCTTCCGGATCCGGGCGACCACCTCGGGGTGTTTCGAAGCGACATTGTCCGATTCAGAAACGTCCTTTTCGAGATCATAGAGCTCGATCCGCAGCTTTTCTTTTACGGGTTTCTTCTTGTCCCTGAGCAGTCGCTGGCGAACTCCTTTCCATTTCCCCATCCAGAGGGCCTGCTGGCCTCCATAGCCGGAGAACTCACGGTACAGGAACTCGCGTTCGGGCTGTTTTTTGCCCAGCAGGGTCGGGGCGATGCTGATCCCATCGAGCTCCTCGTCCTCTTCGCTCTTGTGTCCGGCGAGCTCGAGCAGCGTTGGGATCCAGTCCTCGAAGCCAGTAACGAAGTCGGAGCTGCTGCCGGCCTTGACCTTTCCGGGCCAGCGAACGATGAGCGGAACCCGGACTCCCCCCTCGTAGAGGGAGCCTTTCAGTCCCCGCAGCTTGCCGACGCTGTTGAAGAAATTGTAGTCAACCTCCTGCTTGAGGTGGGTGGTGCCGTTGTCGGATGTGAAAATGACGATGGTGTTGTTGGTCAGGCCCAGGTCATCGATCAGGTCGAGGACCCGGCCGATGTATCTGTCCATCCGGGTGATCATCGCGGCGTAGGCGGCGCGAGGGGTGAAGTGAGGCGTGTATCCGTAACCACCAGCACGGGTGAAGGGGGGATCCTTCCAACCCAGCTCATGGTAGGGCTTCAGTTCTTCATCCGGAACGTGCAGGGCCACGTGCGGGATGACGGTCGGATAGTAGAGGAAGAAGGGCTTGTCCTTATTGGCGCGGATAAAGTTAAGGGCCTGCTCGTTGATCCTGTCAGGTGCGTAGTCCTTTCCCTTGAAGATGTCATAGCTTCGGGGGTCTTTTGAATCAGCTCCTTTTGGCAGGGACGCATGCCCCGGGACAGGCGGCTTGTTGTTGAGGGTGATCCTTGTCTTGTCGCTCCAGAGGTAGGAGGGATAGTAGCTGTGGGCGTGGCGCTGGCAATTGTAGCCGAAGAACCGGTCGAAGCCCTGGTAGACCGGATCGCCCTCGGTGCCGGGGCCACCAAGGCCCCATTTGCCGAAGGCGCCCGTAGCGTAGCCGCGTTTTCTGAGGCCCTCGGCAATGGTCTGTTCGGAATCGGGGATGGGCCGCTGGCCCTCGGGCTTGACCTCCCCGTTGTTGCGGATAAATGCATGGCCGGGGTGTTTTCCTGTGATCAGGACGCAGCGTGAAGGGGCGCAGACGGCATTGCCGCAGTAGTTGCGGGTAAAGCTCATGCCTTGCTTCGCCAGGCGGTCGAGATGCGGGGTGCGGATCTTCTTCTGGCCATAGCTGCCCAGCTCGGCGTAGCCCAGGTCATCGGCGAGGATGAAGATAATGTTGGGTTTTCTCTCCGCCAGGGCGGGAGAGGACAGGACTGCCAGGAAGCAGCAGGCCGCGAAGGCCGGCTTAAGTATTTTCAGGTTCATGTATTGATCCTTTTGCTTGAAAAGCTGAAGAAACAAGCGGGGGGGGG
>JAYGDV010000146.1:0-7586 GCA_046582735.1 Planctomycetota bacterium | reverse complement strand
GTGATCGCCGACCTTGGAAAGCTGGTAAAGGATGCCGATCCGAACGTGACGATCCAGGTTATTCTCTCGGCCCAGTACACCGCATTGGTTGAGCTCGAGGGACTGGCTGAGGCTGCGCTTGATCGGCATGAGAAGAGCGATGCAGTGCAGTCGATCCTGCGCGGCTTCAAGGCCCGCCTCGTCCAGCAGAGAGAGTTGCGCCGCCGTGAAGAGGCGCTGCGCAAGGCGAACGAAGAATTCGGCAGGTCCTACGCCAACGGGCATGTCGTCTACGCCACCCTTTGCGTGACCTGTCACGGAGAGGATGGCAAGGGCGCTCCAGTGCCGGAGGACAAGAAACAGATGCGGGCTCCGCCCCTGGCCGGTTCCCCCCGGGTTCTCGGCAAGAAGAGCAGGGCTGTCCGTATTCTCCTGCATGGATTGCAGGGGCCTGTGGACGGCAAGGAGTACAAGGAGCAGATGGTGCCGATGGGGTCGAATGATGATGCCTGGATCTCGGCTGCCCTGAATTACACCAGGAATAACTGGGGGAACAAGGCCCCCTATGTCTCGAAAGAGGATGTAGCCTCGGCTCGAAGCGCCGGAGCCGGGCGAGCGACTCCCTGGACGCTCGCCGAGCTCCTGGAGTTTGATCCCCGGCTCGGAGGCGGCTCGAAGTGGAAGCTGACCGCCAGCCATGGGGGTAACGCCGCACGCTCAGCGATTGATGGGAATCCGGGTACGCGCTGGGCCACCAATACGCCCATGCAGCCCGGTATGTGGTTCCAGATCGAATTGCCGAAGACGCAGCTGGTTCGAGGGATGAGCCTTGATTCAGCGGGCTCCGCTCAGGATCACCCGGTTGGCTATGAGGTTCGAGTTTCAGATGATGGAAAGAAATGGAGCAAGGCGCTTGCCAGCGGCGGTGGGAGCTACCCGGAAACGGAGATCGCCTTCGCACCGGTCAATGCGCGCCACATCAGGATTACCCAGACCGGGCATCGCTCGGGTAAGTTCTGGTCGATCCATGAGCTCGGTATTTTCAGGGCTGTCGATCCCGCCTCGGTGGCTTCGGCGGCAAAGAAAGCCGAGGCGCTTCCGCCGTTGAAGGAGCTGCTGAAGTTGAAGGGAGATGCAGGCAAGGGCAAGCTCGTATTCGAGAAGAACTGTGTTCTTTGCCACCAGGTCGGCGACAAGGGGGTCAATTTCGGCCCCAACCTCTCTGATGTCGGCCTGCGGCTTAAGAGGGAGCAGATCCTGCAGTCGATTCTCAACCCCAACGCGGTGGTCGATAAGAAGTACCTCGGGGTCCTGCTGCAGACCAGGAAGGGACAGTTCCTCACAGGTTTCATCGAGGCCGAGACCAATAGCGTGCTGATGTTGCGCCAGCAGGGCGGCAAGCTGAACCCGGTCAAGGCTTCGTCCATAGCGCTGAAAATCCCCCAGAAGAAAACCTTCATGCCCCTGGGGCTCGAGAAGGCTATGACGAAGGATGAGTTTCTTGGCCTGGTGGAGTATCTCGTCGGACGCAAGACGAAGCCGAAACCAGCGGCGTCTAAATAGCCGGGGGAAGGTTCTTCTCAGCAGGCCGGTACGGTATCTTCCGGCCGGCCCCCCGCTGGAGTTTTCTTCCTTGAGGGCACCCTCTTCCTGCGACGGAAGAGATTCCTGATGACGTAGCCGAGGATGCGGGGGTTTTCCCGCAGGCGGCGGATGGAATAGTCGAACCAGTCCTCGCCGAAGGGTACATAGACCCGGACCTTGTAGCCGCGCTCGAGCAGCTCCTCGAGTCGTCCGCCCATGGGCACCCCGTGGAGAACCTGGAATTCAAAGCGCCGTGGAGGGATCTCCTGGTCGCTGATCCAGGCCTGCAGTGAATCGATGAGCTTGATGTCGTGGGTGGCGATTGCCGCGTAGCCATCTCCTATAAGAATCGCCTTTACAGCGCGGCTGAAGTTGTCCCGGATTTCAGCCGCGGTGGTGAGAGAGATCTCTTCGTTCTCGGGGTAGATTCCCTTGCAGACCCTGCAGTTGAAATCCGGGCCACACAATTTCTCGATATCAGGGATCGTTCGCTTGAGGCGGGCCTGCAGGACCATCCCCGTTTCTTCATAGCGCCTCCTGCATTCCTCGTAAAGGGCGATGGTCTCATCTGTATAGTCTGAGTTTTCCATGTCGATCCGGAGGAAATTTCCATGCTCCTGTGCCCTGGCGGCGAGCTCGAACAGGTTCTCCCCGGCCGGGCTGTCGGGCAGCCCGAGCCCGAGATGCGTGAGCTTCAGTGAGATATTGCAATCGAGATCCTGCCCGGCGATGAGGTCGTAGAGTTGCAGATACGCATCCTTTACCCTGCCGCCCTCCTCGGGGGACTCTACATGTTCACCCAGTATGTCGAGGGTGGCTGAGAACCCCTGCGAATTCAGTTCGGCTACCACCTTCAGTGCGCTTGAGGCGGTGGTTCCGGCGACATAGGGCCTGGCGAAGGGGCGGGCGGCCCATTTCGGCAGCAGGTTCAGGATCCAGGCAAGTACTGAGTTGAAAACGGGCATGCTCAGTCGATCCGAAAGGTGCGGTTGTCGCCAGACAATATCCATCCGGAGGGAACAGGAGTCAACTTTGACTCATCCGGAACGCCCTCGCCCCCGGCCAATTTTTTGAAGATATTTGCAATCAGGTACGGGTGTTGTTATAGTCTCCTTTCCGGCGCATTTTGGCCGGAATCGGGGGGTGGTGGTAGGGAAGTAAAGAGAAACCGGAAGTCGCAAGAGACGTATGAAAAGAGGTTTTGGAGATCTTCTGGTCCAAGAGGAGTTTACAGATGATGGTTGGGTTCTCCCCCAAGGTGGCTATCGAGAGGTGTTCGGCTCTTCACATCGACAGTGAAAAGCCGCGCTTCTTATAAGCCCCGACAGCGGCGCAGGGTTCGTGTTGGAAGAGCACTGTGCCGGAGAGTACCCCCTGGTAGCCCCCTGTGATTGCAGGCGGCCCCAGCTGGCCCCGGTTGGCCAGGCTGGTGACCGCTGGTGACCGCAAGCTGCCGGTGAGGGGTGAGTGAGTTCAGGTCTTTCGTTTTTGCGAGGCACTGAAGGCGGCCGTGCTGTCGCCATCCGAGCCGCTGGTGTTGGCGCGCTTGCCGGCCGCGGTGTCTCTACCCTGCTGAAAAGGAGTGTGAGGATGAAGAGGGAATGTATGGAAGAGTTGCGCGGTCTTATCAATTTGATCCGTAGTGAAGGAAGGGATCGAAGGCGTGCAGCTGCGAAGATCAGGTGGGTGCTTCTTTCCCTGCTGAAGGATATGCCGAAGCTCGAGCGGGCGCCGGCTGTGATGCGTCGACACCGGTGGATGCTCCCGGGTGGTTCGCACAGGTGGAATTGAAAGGCACGGTGGACGGTACAGGGTTCGAGACAGGTTCGGAGGCAAGGTTAGAGAAGATTGAAGACCAGGGCAGGAAGAGAGGAGTACGTATGAAATTTGTTGGAGTATTACTGCTGGGTGGGCTGGCGTTGTTTCCGGGTGTTCCACTCGATGCCGCAGGCTGGTCCTACAGGGAGGAGGTCCGCTACCAGGGAGTGGGTTCGGCAAAAGAAGTAGATGCGGGCTGGGTGTTTCTCGAAGGTGGCCACGAGCTCTATGTCAATTACACCGGGATCAAATGGCGGGAGGTCGCAGGCTGGAAGACGGGACGGTCCCTGGTCATTTCCTATAAGCCTGAAACGGGAGCTGTACTTCTCGATCCGGGAACCGGCAGGCAGGTCTTTATTCTTGTCGGCTCGAAGCTGCATCCGATCGACATCATGTGGGGGAGGAAGTTCAAGGCTGCTTCAACCACGGAGGCCTCGGTTCAGTGCTGCGTGGATACCGGCAAGCTGTGGGACAGGGAGTTGAACCGTGTCTACAGGTTCCTGCTGGCGCAGGGCAGCCCCCGTCCTTTCAGCAGCAAGGAGAAGGAGCAATTGATCAATGCGCAGCGCAAATGGATTCAATTCCGCGATGCCCAGTGCGCGGCGATCAGGACGGTCTATTCAAAGCGGCCTGACAGTGTTCGGCGGGTATACGCTGCCGAATTCCAGATGGACGTCACCAGGCAGCAGGTCTTGCGCCTGAGCAGCTTTCTTCATCCGAGGTACAGGAAATAGAGTGCTGCGAATGCCTGCAGGAGGGATCACACGCAAGTTATTTAATCAGGACGGGTTGCGCCGGGCGAGAGGATTGCCCACCACAGGCGGGACCATGGTGAGTTGGTTGGTTTCAAGAGCATGGAGGTAGGAAGATGGTAATGATGGTAGAAGCTGAGGCCACAAGAGTCCTTGCGGGCCCTTCAGGCAGGGCTGCAGTGGGAGTTGGAACAGGCCTGGCGGTCAGGCGCGAAGATATCTGTTTTTACAATGTTGCGGCAGACCGGTTACGGATCGAGGTGACGGTTCAAAACAGGAGCGACACTCCCTCGAACCCTGAGCCGATGCTGCTCCAGTTTGCGGCTTTCGGGGCTTTCCTGCCCTGGACCCCGCTGCAGTTGCTGCAGGTGCCGCGAATCCGTCCCGGCGGTAGCAGGTTGGTCAGCACCGAGGTGGTTGTCTTTGAAGATGGCACCCTTGTGGCAAAGGATGGAGGGGCTTTTTCCGAGGATCGGGAACGCTACCGGGCCGCACTGAGGACTATCCAGGATGACGATCAACTGAAGACCATGAGCGCCTGGCAGGTGGTGGCGCGGAAGGTGCGGGACCAGCTCGCCGAAAATCGGGTGGAGAGGATGAGGGCCCAGCGGGAGGCGGCACGAAAGGCGCAGGAGCAGGCCAGCGAAAATCGCGTCCAGCGCCTTCGGCCCTGGAATGCAATCCAGGCGGAAGTTGAAGAGTTGTTTGATCTCGAGCCTGAGGAGAAACCACGTGTAGACCTTCACCAGGGCCGTAGTGTGCACTGGGTCGGCAATATCAATGTGCTTATGAATGGAGTTGATGTCGAGCGCCACGAGGCCCGGGCATTCCGTATTTATCCTGAGAAGATCAACAGGAGCTGGTTCTTTCTCGGGGGATCTATCAGGGACACCACCAGCTTCGAGATCCGGGCCCCCGGCGAAGGCTGGTCGGTTAAGTTGTACAACAAGAGCACCTTCCCCAACGGCCGTTCAGACGGCTTTATTTGGCCAATCTTTATAAGCGGCCTTGAAAGTGAACACTACTCCGGGGAGTTGATCAAGCCGGGGGAATGGGGGAGCCTGGGCTTTCGCCCCCGGGTTGTCGTTGAGATCTGTCCGCCAAGGGATGCTACCAAGGGCACCCTGGCGATCCAGGTCCTCCAGAAATCTCCTTGTAGCGAGGAGGTTCGCAAGGCTGTCGTAGAGTTTGATTTTTCCAAGTCGGCGGTGGGGCCCGGTTGCCACACGGTTGGCGGGAGTTAAAGAGTTTCCTATCCTTAGCGCTCGGATTGCCGGGATCTTCTCGACAAGTGTCTTTGATTCTTTCGGGAGATCCCGGGCAATCCTTTTTGCGGGGAAAGGAACACAGGAAGGAAAGAGGTGTGAGTGGCGCAGCAGAAATCGCCTGTGAATCCTGCTGCCGAGGTGGAAAGATGAAAAAATAATTCGGCTGTATGGAGCTGAGATGGCGCGATTGGATTTCAATGGGCCGGGTGCTGAAGCCAGGACGGGCCCCTGGAACTCAACCCTGATGCGTAAAGCCACTGCGGCCTTGACTTAGAATTTCGCCAGGTGTTTTTCACCGGTGGGCGGGGCGGCAACGCTGTCTCGATGCGTTTCGCCAGCCAGGCCTGAAGATCCCAGATTAATTTTCAAAGTTGGTCTTGAGCTATAGCCATGACGAGATCATTTCGAGTAAAATGCTTTTGTTGGATAACAACCTTGGGTACTTGAAGAGGCTTACTGACGGAAGAGGACCTTTAAAATATTGAAGTTTGTTCGGTGAGGAGTCAACCAGCTCCCACCGAAGCGTTGAAACTGGTGGACGAGGTCGTGGCTTAGCTGCGCCCTTGTCCTCTTTTTTTTTGCCCCGGGCGCAGCGCCTCAATACCAGTCTTCAATGACCTCTTGCGCAAGTCCGAACGCTGTCGTCATTCCATTGCCGCCACAGACCAGGGCAACCCTGGCCGAGTCGCTCGCGTCCGCTACAAGCTCACTGCTGTGGGGATGGGCGGGGTAGACAGCACTCCACCTTGTTGAGATCTCCGGCCTGGGGAGCGTCAGCATGGCACCGAGGTATTCACTGATCTTCTCATCGATGCCCGGATCATCTTCGAGAGGAGGGTTGCGAGCATAGTGGTGGGAGTCTCCAGCGATGATCTCACCGTTTTTGTTCTGCGCTGCGAACACTGTGACCCCAAGGCGGTCAAGGTCTTCGTGTTCCCGGAGAATGCGCTCCTGCATGGGGCTGGAGCTTTCGCAATTCCTGAAGGCCGGGTAGCTGCGGAAGGCAAGGCTGTCGGTGACCATGGCGCCGAGCTTCCAGCCCTTTGGCTGGGGGCTGGTCTTCATCATCTGGAGCTTGCAGCGGGAGATCCCGCTTTCCCGGAACACTTCCGGAAAGAGCGTCTCGAAGTCGGCTCCTGAGCAGACGAGGACACGCTCGGCGGTGAAGCTCCCACGAGACGTCTCCACGAGGGGGGCGCCGGCTGTATGAACCTCGGTGTCAAAATAGAATGCCACTGCGAAGGCCTCTTTGAGAAAAGAGGTGATCCGGGCAAGTGCCTGCCCCGGTTCAACCAGGGTCTCCTGGCGGCTCAGTAACCCTCCCAGGAGAGCCGCTGAACTGGTGGCGGGACAGGCCGTGGCGACCTCCTTGGGGGAGAGCAGGTCGCAGTCATAGCCTTGCTCCCGGGCAGTGGTGGAGAACTCCTCGAGCACGGCAAGCTCATCGGCATGACGCGCCAGCAGGAGCGAACCGCAGGGGTCGTTCCAGACTCCCGCCTCGGTAAAGAGCTGCTGCCAGGTTTCCATGCTGCAGAGGGCCCGCTCCCTGATCTTTCCAGGCGGCTGGCCGATGGGCCACAGCATTCCGAAATTCCTGGCAGAGGCCCCGCGGGGCTTTGGATTGCGCTCAAAGACGGCTACACAAAGCCCCCTCCTTGCGGCCAGAAGCGCATGGGCCAATCCGACAATCCCTCCACCGACGATGACCAGGTCGTAGTGCTTATTGTTCGGGTGCGACATTGTTAACTGCTTTGCTGGAACAGTTTACAGGTACAGGGAGACTGCGGAGGGGGAGAAATATTCAAAAAGTGGCAGGGGCACGGAAGCCGGGTTAAGCTTCCCCGGTCTGCTGCCCGCCGGGAGGATCCTGTCTCTGAAAGGAGACTCGATTGCTCTTCGTGCCCGTTAACAACAATCCTGGAAACAGCGTATTCAAGAAGCTGCTCAACCGGCTTTACAGGTGGTGTCTCTGCTTTTTCAAAACCCTGCTCCAGGGCTTATTCTGCAAGCCTCGTTGCTTGAAACGAACTCGAGTGGTTCTTCTCTGTGCCGGGGCTCTTCTGCTTTACCCCGCCCTCACCGGTGGGGATGCGCTCAGCCAGTCTTCCCGGGACAAGCCGGGCGCCGGCGCAGGGAAGAAAGTTTCCCCTCGAAGGCCGGCCGTGAAGGGTGGTGGCGAGCCATG